>JAFTEG010000263.1 GCA_017453765.1 Selenomonadaceae bacterium | reverse complement strand
TTTGCCACAGCTTTTTATACAGCGGCATGTGCCAAATAGTCATGGCTTCAGCGAGAATTAAATTTTTTTCTGCGGCGAGGTCAATCATTTCGTCGAGTTCGTGACTGTTCAAAGTTATGGACTTTTCGACAAAAATATTTTTGCCGGAGTTCAAAGCCTTTTTCATAAATTCGTAGTGAGTATTATGCGGACTTGTAATATAAACAACGTCAACATTATCATCTGAAAAAATTTCGTCTACGCTGTCATAAACTTTTGCAACATTATATTTTTCGGCAAAGGCAACAGCTTTTTCATGAGTGCGATTGCCGACGGAATATAAACTCTTTCCCATTTTTTGCAAAGCAGTTGCCATTTCGTTGGCAATGACTCCAACGCCGAGAACTGCCCAGTTAATTTTATCTTTTGCCATTTTAAAATCTCCTCAAAAATTTTTCGTAACCTCATGAACTGCCAAAACTTTTCTCAACAAATCTTCGAGTTCGTCAAGCGGAATCATATTAGCCGCGTCCGAAAGTCCTTCTGCAGGATTGTCATGAACTTCTAAAAATAATCCGTCAATCCCGACAGCCGCCGCCGCTCTCGTCAAATACGGAACAAATTCACGCTGACCGCCTGAACTCGTACCCGCACCGCCCGGAAGTTGCACGCTGTGAGTTCCGTCAAAAATCACTGGATAATTAAAACTTCTCATAGTTGCAAGTCCGCGCATGTCGACGACCAAATTATTATAGCCGAAACTTGTACCGCGTTCAGTGAGCATGATTTTTTTTGTGCCGCTCTCTTCCAGTTTCGTGACAACATTTTTCATCTCATTAGCCGAAAGAAATTGTCCTTTTTTGACGTTGACGACTTTATCGGTTTTCGCCGCCGCCATAAGTAAATCAGTTTGACGACAGAGAAACGCGGGAATTTGTAAAACGTCGGCAACTTTTGAAACGGGTTCGGCTTGATAAGTTTCGTGAATATCCGTAACAATCGGGACATTCAACTCAGATTTTATTGCGGCAAGAATTTTTAAACCTTCCTCAAGACCGGGACCGCGAAAACTTTTTATAGAAGACCTGTTCGCCTTATCAAAAGACGCTTTAAAGATGTACGGAATTTTTAATTTATCGGCAATTTCTTTTGTGCGACGACCGATTTTTAAACTGCGTTCAAAACCTTCCAAAACGCATGGCCCTGCCATCAAAATTAAATTTCCTCCGCCGACTTCAATGTCGCAAATTTTAACTTTATTCAAAATATTCACCTCGTTTATATTTTATGGACTGAACTCAACATGAATTTTTGTGCCTTTATCTACTACTGCACCCGCCTCAATATTCTGCTCCACTGCGAAACCTGAACCTTTGCTTTCAAGTACAAGTCCTGCCTCAGTAGCAATTCTCGCGGCTTCCCTGATACTTCTTCTATAAAAATTCGGAACAACTGCCATGCCTTGCGGTGCTTCTTGAACAGAAACTTTTGTATTTTCTGTGCGAGGCTCTTCAAATGCCGGGCCTCCGACAATAGCCGACGAACCTGCACTGTCACCTTCGCCGACATCGTCAGCAAGTTCTTCAATTTCCATAAACGGAGCATCGGTAGGCTCAACTCTCAAGTATCTGAAAACCTGCGAAAAAATTCTTCCTGCGACAGGTGCGGCAATCTGTCCGCCATAAAACGACGCACCGAAAGGCTCATCAATCATAACGAGCAAAGCAATTTGAGGACTTTCTACAGGCCCGAATCCACAGAATGACGCAATATATTTTCCTTCGCTGTAGCCCGTACCTTCTGCGTTGACTTTTTGAGCTGTACCGGTTTTTCCTGCGATTCTGTAACCGCGAACTGCTGCCTTACGTCCGCCGCCTGCCGCTACAACCTGTTCCAAAAGTCCGACAAGCGTTTTGTCCGTCGCAGAATCAAGCGTGCGGCGAACTTCTTCAACGCGCGTTTCTGAATAAGTTGAACCGTTTGCATTTTTAATCGTCTTGACGACGTGCGGCTTTAAAAGTATTCCGTCATTGGCAACGGAGCTTACGGCGGTAACAAGTTGTAACGGCGTCACGGCAATACTTTGACCAATCGCCATTGTCGCAATGTCAGAGTCAACCATTTCATCAGGCTCGTACAAAATGCCTGCCTCTTCGCCGGGCAACTCAATGCCGGTAATTTCGCCGAAACCGAAAGTGCGCGCATACTTGCTCAACGTTTCCGCGCCGAGTTCAAGACCGATTAACGCAAAGCCGGTGTTAAGTGACTGCTTTACAACGTCTGCAAAAGTCACCGTGCCGAAACTTGCGCCGTTCCAGTTTTGAATACGCTTACCCGACACCATGACAAAGCCCGGGTCAACAAAAACTTGATTCGGTGACACAATGCCTTCTTGCAACGCCGCGCCCGCCGTTATGACTTTAAACGTTGAACCTGGCTCGTAGATTGACGAAACTGCGCGGTTTTTCCAAATTTCAGGATCGTACTCCCAAAACTTATTCGGATTGTACGAAGGACGATTAGCCATTGCCAAAATTTCGCCGGTCTTAGGGTCCATTGCCACGCAGGTTATTGCAAGCGGACTGTTTTCAGCCATCGCCCTATCTAATTCCTGCTCCACGATAAATTGTATCGCGCTGTCAATGGTAAGCTGTATCGTCTTGCACCTGTCGCCTTGATAGCCGTGCCGCGCGAAGATTGAATCTAAAATCGGATTTTCATTTCTGTCCGTGTACAAAAAAGATTCGGTGACTTCGCCTTTAATATATTTATCCAGCGCCTGTTCAATGCCGTCAAGCCCTTTGTCGTCGACGCCTACAAAGCCCAGTAAATTTGCGGCAAGCACGTCATTGGGGTAGTAGTGTTTAGCCTCGTCGCGAAAACCTAAGCAAGTAGTGTAGCCTTTATCGCGAATCATGGCGCGTATGGCTTCATATTCCGCCTGCTCCATTCGCCGCTTAACCCAAACAAAGCCGCCGCCTACGTTTATGTCGTCCAAAACGTCAGCTTCAGTTTTACCGACAAGGGGCGCCAAGTCCTTTGCAAGTTGCTCGGCATTTTCGACGTGATTGGGGTCGACGAAGAGCGATTTTGTCATCGTGCTTACTGCCAATTCGCGCCCGTTCCTGTCGATAATAGCGCCGCGCGGAGATTGTACAAGGTAGTCTTGCCCGACTTGATAGCGCATTCTTTCGGCAAGTTCACTGCCTTGAACAAGTTGCAGCCAGCCGTAGCGAATCAGTATTACAAAAATGCTGATTAGCATAACAATGACAAGGCGGGTGATACTGCGCTGAACTTTTACTCTATTATTGTTCATAGTAGTAGATCGATAGATCGATGGTTGAATAGATCGATAGTGATTTTACTGCGGGCGACTATTGGAATTTTGCAGAAGTACATCTTTCAAGCGTCCTTCAATCGCAATGAGTTCCTTTTCAGCCGACGCGCGTTTCTGCCTGCCTTCCTGCTGTATGCGCATTGTCTCTTGAATCGTCGAAATTAAATCTTCGTTCACCTTTTTAACCGTGTCAATGTCAACAATGCCGCGTTCATTCGCCTTCGCCGTTTCAACGGAATTTTGCTTAAGCATTTCGGCATTTCTGCGCAGTAAATCATTCGTCGCGTCACTGAGCGCGCGTTGCATTTCAATAACTTGTTTTTGGTGCGTCAAGCCGAGTGCAATTACAAGCTGATTTTTCCAAAGCGGAATGGTATGGTAAACGGCGGATCGCACGCGGTCAATTAACACGCGGTCATTGTTTTGAATAAGGCGAATTTGCGGCGCAGTTTGAATCGCCAAAGTTTTGCTGATTTTAAGGTCGTGAATTTTTTTCTCAAATCTATCGACGCTCTGTTCAAAATCGTTGACGACTTGAACAGCCATAGGATCATTTTTCGCCGCCGCCTGCGCTTTTAACTTCGGCAGTGTCACGGTACGCATCTCTTCCAATTTTTCTTCGCCGGCGATAATGTAAAGCTGCAAGTCTTTGAAGTACTCCAAATTCTTTTCGTACAGCGTGTCGAACATCGCGACATCTTCCATAAGCTTGATTTTGGACTTTTCAAGGCTCGATTGGATTTTTTCAACCTGCGTAGAAAGTTTGTCGTAACTGCTTTTAATATCTTCCGCCTTGTCGACAAGTGAACCGAGAATCGGAATTTTGCTGACGAAACTTCTTTTCTCCGATACGTCAAAGCCCTTAACTTTGGAAACGAGACTGCCTAAGAGTTCGCCGACTTCGCCTGAATCCTTCGTACGTACCTTTGCAAGAATGCTGTCAGAAAACTGCGCGATTTCCTTTTGTGCGGGAGCGCCGTAACTAAGCGGCGTAGCCGAATCCATTAAGTTTATGCTGTCTTTTATGGACTGCACTTTATCTCTTTCGGCAGGTGTCAACGCCTCAACTTGCTGCGTGACTTTTTCAATTTCAACTTTCGGCTCAACCGTTGTCAAACCGTTTTCACTGCTTGACGCCGCCTTCTGCGCCATTAAATCATCTAAATTTATATCCGCCATTTTCAACGCTCCTTTTAAAACAAAAAATTTATTGCGACCCAAAAATTATTGTGACGCGCGGTAAATTAAAATCATACCGAAAACAAAACCTATCGCGTTCGGTATCCAAACTGCTATCATCGGATTAAGCAAGCCGCCTATGCCGATTGCGTTTGCCAGCGTCATTATCGCGTAGTAAACAAAAATAATTATGACTGAAAATGCAAAGCCCATTGACGAACTGTTACGCGTAGGTTGCAGACCGAGCGGGACGCCGATTAATGCGAAAACCAAACTTGCAAGCGGGATTGTGAAGCGCTGATAAAGCTCCGTTTCAAGTTCATTCGTGCTTACGTACTGCGTCTTCATAATTTCAATCTGCGCGCGCAGTTCCTTCATTGTCAATTCTTCCGGCGTTTTCTGTTCGCGAACAATTTGGCGCGGACTTGCCTTGACCGGTAAAATTTGCTTATTAAATCGCATTGAGCGCGTGCTGTCGTCCTCTGAAATGTCATAAATCATACCGTCGTGCATAATCCACGCGCCGTCACGCCACTCAGCGAAGTTGGCATTTTCCACGTGCGTAACCTTGCCGTCGTCATTAAATTCCTGCATTGTCACGCCTTGCAACGTCTCATCACTTGCACGGTACTCACGCGCATAAACCAGCCGCTGAATCTTATCGTTCATAATTTCTTTCACGATAATGTGATCCTGCGACTTCATTTCCGTGTTGCCTTCAATTTCGTAATAAACCACGTTATTGTATGCGGTCTTTGACCAAGGGACAACGTGTTCATTGAAGAGAATTGAACAGACGCTGACAACAAAGCCTAAAAAAATTGCCGGCGCCGCTATCCTGCCGAAACTTATGCCGCAAGATTTCATTGCCGTAATTTCGCTTGAACTTGAAAGGCGGCCGAAGGTTAAAAGCGACGCCAAAAGCGTAGACATTGGAAAGGTCCACATGATTATGCCGGGCAAGCCGTAAATAAAAATTTTTACGACTGACGAAACCGACGCGCCGTATTCGGTGATGTATCGCGCTATTCGGAAAAGCGTGCCTGAACCGATAAACACTGCCGTAAATGCGCAAATCGCAAATATCAGTGCGTAGAAAACTTCGCGTAAAATATATAAGTCTAAAATTCTAATGCGCAATGAATCACCGCTCGCTTTCTTAGTGAAGAGTTGAGAGTTAAGAGTGAGGAGTTAAAATAACCTACTCTTCACTCCTCACTCCTCACTCTTAACTACAATCTGAAATTATCGCCAAGATAAAATTTCTTTGCAATTGGACTTTCCGCAATTTCGGTGGCGTTACCTTCAACCAAAATTTTTCCCTCGTTCAAAATATACGCGCGGTCGACTATGTTCAACGTTTCGCGGACATTGTGGTCGGTAATTAAAATTCCCATGCCGCGTTCGCGCAGATATCGAATTATCTCCTGTATGTCGGCAACGGCAAGCGGGTCAACGCCTGCAAAGGGTTCGTCCAATAAAATAAACTGCGGCTCCAATGCAAGACAACGCGCAATTTCTACGCGCCGCCTTTCGCCGCCGGAAAGTTCCGTGCCCTTTCTGTCCTTAACGTGACCTATATTAAATTCCGTCAAAAGTTTTTCCAGCCGCTCATCAATTTCCTTGCCGCTTAAATCCATTGTTTCAAGAATCGCCTTGATATTTTGCGTGACGGTCAACTTGCGGAAAATCGACGCCTCCTGCGTAAGGTAACTTATGCCAAGCTGCGCGCGCCGGTACATAGGCATTTTTGAAATATTCACGTCCGAAATAAATACTTCGCCGGAGTCAGGCTTTTCAAGTCCGACAATCATGTAAAAGGACGTGGTTTTACCCGCGCCGTTGGGACCG
>JAFTEG010000262.1 GCA_017453765.1 Selenomonadaceae bacterium | reverse complement strand
TGTCTTGGCAAATTTCAAACGCCTCTTTTTCGCGCCGCTTATTTTCTGTAATGCGTGCCAAATCTGCGCGTGTGGCCTTACGATGAATTTTTCTCGGTACCGGTATTACTCCTTCTGGCTTTTCGGCTTGCGGCAGTTCATGTATGCCGGTTACAACTTCGCCGTACTCTAATCCCTGCGAAGTGTCTACAATTACCGAATCGCCCTTTTCTATTTTGTAGTCGCCCGGATCAAACAGGTAAATTTTTCCTGCCGGTTTAAACCGCACTCCTATTACGTTTTGCAATTCAATATCTTCCTTTTAATTGGATTGGTGGATCGGTGGATCGATGGATCGATGGATCATGGTTTTCTATCGATCTAACAACTATCGATCTATCGATCTAACAACTATCGATCTAGTAGTTCACGGCTATTCTAAGTCGCATTAAGTACGCTTCGGCTAAAAGTCTCAACGCGGCATTGGATTTAAGCCGCCGTTGCGTCTGCGTACCTTCGTAAATCATTTGGTGCAAAATTGTTTCGGAAAAATTTATTTCAGCCAGCTTATCTTTCAAATCCTCATTGTAAAGTTCAGCTTGGTTGAATAAAAAAATATCGCGCAAAAATTTTTGTATGTACGTCACGAAGTCAAAAAATTTTTCGCGTGACCACGTTTCATAAATTTTTCCCTTTGCAAAAATAATTTCGTCGGTAAGTTCGTTTTTAAAAAGTTGGCGAATCAAATTTAAAGCGTCGTCGCGCAGTTCGTAGCCGCCGGATTGTTCCAACGCTAAGGCGCGTCCCAAACTGCCGTCTGAAATCACGGAAAGTTTTTTCGCCTTAAACTCGTCAATGCCCTGCGCGATAAGCGAATCGTAAATCTGCGCGTCAGTCAGCCGGTCAAAATTTATCGTCATGCAACGTGACCGAATTGTAAGCAAAAGTCCCGCGCGATTAGCCGTAATTAAAATAAAAATAGTTTGGCTCGGCGGCTCCTCCAAAGTTTTCAAGATACAGTTTGCGGCGGCTTTATTCATAAATTCCGCGCCGTCAATTATAACTACGCGCCGCTCTGCCTGCACGGGTCTAAGTGCCGCTTCACGTTGCAAGTCACGAATTTGGTCGATTTTAATATTTCGCATTGTCTTAGTGTCGTCCGGCTCGACAATGTAAAAATCGGGGTGAGTGCCTGCCGCCATAAGTTTGCAGTTATCGCAAGTGCCGCAAGGTTCACCGTCTTGCAAATTTTCACAAAGCAACGCCGCCGCGCAGGTTTCGGCAATTTTGCGTTTACCGGTTCCCGCGACGCCGGCAAAAAGTACGGCGTGGGGAAAATTTTTTTCTGCGGCGAATTTTTTTAAGCGTGCAACTTTCTCCGCGTTGCCGCTAATTTTTTTCCAACTGAATTTATAATCGCTCATGTTAGTAAATAGTGAGGAGTGAGGAGTGAAGAGTGAAGAGTGTTCTAGCCCTAGCTCCTAGCCCCTAACAACTAGTCCCTCTTCCCTAGTCCCTAGCTCCTACATATACAAATCGACAAGCATACCGCGTATTGCGTCGTGACTTGCCACAACGTCCAATTTATCGGCGTGACCGAGACGAATTTTTTCCGCCATTTCTTCCAACTTCCTGTCAATTTTTCGCACCGTAGTAAAAACGCGCTGTCTGCCCATTCTGTCCCAGCCGGATTGAATGTTTAGTTCGTACATACCGCTGACTGCCGCGCTTACAAAATTTTTTATCAGCGTGCGATACTCTTTCAATTCGTCGTAAGTCGGCGTACGGCTTAACCTGCCTGCCTGCTCATCGATTTTTTTAAGCATGGCCTCCATTTCTTCATGTGAAATTACGCCGTCGTCCTGCTGCGCGAAGAGTTCGTCGGAAAATGAATTGGTCTTCTCCTGCACGCGGTCGCCGCTTGTTTCATGCAAAATTTCAAACGGCGATGTAGGCGTTGCCATGCTA
>JAFTEG010000261.1 GCA_017453765.1 Selenomonadaceae bacterium | reverse complement strand
TTATCGTCCATCCACTGCGCGTAACCTTCCGCGTACGCAATTTCAAGGTCACAAATTTTCAAGTACAAATTCTGCAACGTCTCGGCGTCTTTCGGCACGGTTAATTTCGCCAGCTCGTCCTTACGCGTTTCCCAATCCTTTTTCAGCTCGTTCGTCATAATGTCACGCAACTTTTTGCGCGTATCCTCTTTTGCAAGACTGCCTGCCGATGCCGCAGTTTTATACTTCTGCTCAATTTCTTTCGCCGCCTTGTCGTGACGAATATTTATTTCAGACGCTTTTTCCAAGTAGGCGTCAAGAGTTTTACGGCGCACGCGATTTATCTGCGTTATGAAGTCATGAAAATTTTCCACGCGTACAATCTTCCACTGCCCCGAATCGCCGCGTTTCAAAATAAATTTCAAAGTGTATTCGCGCTCAAGGTCAGGGTGGTACAGTAAAATATCGGCAACGGCTTCATCTTCATTTTTTGGGTCTATCTCAACTTCACCGACGCCGCGAAATTCCGATTTATCCATACCCGTACGCCTTAAAAGCTCCGAAACACCGGCGTTATCCTCTTCGTGAAAGTCGCCGGTATCAATGTAAGAATCAATTGCGGTTTGCAAACTTAAAAGCATGGGCGAACGCAACATTTCAGTGAAACTTTTCACCGAGTCGCGCATTTCCGGCGTCATTGCCTTATCTGAATACGTCATGCCGTCTATAATGCCTTCGTAACTCGTTTCAAGTATCCCCTGCAAATCTACGTACCGGTAAAACGTTTCCTTGTCGTGCTTTTTAATCGAATCTTCTACAACGTCCAGCGCGTATTCAGGAGTTTTCGTATCGGATACAAAATGATACCAACAGCCTATCGCCAAAATCAGCACGATAACTCCGGCGATTATTCCAATCTTTAATTTCTTGTCCATAAAAATTTCCCTTCTAAAAAAAATCGCGCCGACATATTTCAGGCGCACAAAATTTTATTTTCAAAATATTATTTCGTCAAAATATATTACAAGTCGAAGGGATAGAATTTCAAAGTAGGAATAACCATCTTGCCGGAGGTCGGTACAAAGCGAATGCCGAGAGAATCTTCACGCGGATAGACGCGCGTTGACATTACATATTCTCCGCCGTTCATGAAAACTTCGATTGAGGACTTGTCAAGGTAAATTCTGAACTGCAAAACGTCGAGGTCGGGCAGGTCAAATTCACGCACGCCGCTTTGATCTTTGCCCGCCTTGTCGCGGTTCAAGCCGAAATATTTTTCCGCCGCATTGTAGTAGAAAACGGTCTTTTCGGTGCCGTCGTCACTGCAACGAAGTTCAAAGCTGAAATCGCCGGTCTGCTTAAGGTCAACATCAAAAAGAAGTTCGCCAACGTCGCCTTTCACGCCTTCAAGCTGTGTCGGCTCTTCAATCGTGAGATTGTCGTAGCTTACGCACTCTTTGCGCAGTTCCAAAAGTTCATCGGGCGGTACGGTGAGTACGGTGCCGTCTTCGCGCATTTTGAGTTCACGCGGAATGGTAAGAATGCAACTCCAGCCGTCCTCTTGTTCGGGGAAGGGACTTTGCCACATGTCAAGCCACGCGATAATGAAGTAACGTCCTTCCGGATTTTTCATCATCGTAGTTGCGTAGAAGTCAAAGCCGTAGTCGAACGTGACAAAATTGCCGTGCGTGAAAATGCCTTTGTCGTAGTCAAGCGTGCCGACCATGTAACCTGCTTGGTGAATGTTATGATAAAGTCTGCCTTGCGGCGGTACGTGTTGCGGGGAAATAATCATGACGTACTTGTCGCCGAAATGCGCAAAGCCGGGACATTCCCACATGGTGCCTTCGGAGCCGTCGGGATTTGAAATTGCAACTACCGATTTAAATTTCCAGTCAAAGAAATTGTCGGACTCGAATAATACAATCTGCGTGCGGGAGCGGTCACGAATCCTGTTGCCGATAACGCAGTAATACTTGCCGTCGTGATCCCAAATTTTAGGATCTCTGAAGTCGATATTGGCAATAATGGGGTGGTCGTTCGGAATGTCAATGACGGGGTTTTTGTCGTACTTCGTGAAGTTAATGCCGTCTTCAGAATAAGCAAAGCACTGACGTTCGGTAACATTGCCGCCGCCTGAACTGCCGGAAGGATTGTAGGCGGAGGGATTGGCGGAAGAATTTACGCCGCCGGGACCGTTGAATTTTTGCGACGTGTACATAAGCCACAGCTTGCCTTCAAATTCGTAGCCGCAACCGGAGAAACAGCCGTCCCAGTCATACCACTCATGCCCTTCGGAAAGTGCGCCAGGCGCAATGGCAATCGGCTGATGTTTCCATTCGTAGAAATTTTTGCTTGAGGAGTGACCCCAATGCATGGGACCCCAGTTCACGGAGTAGGGGTGGTACTGGTAGAAAATGTGGTATTCGCCTTTATACCAGCTGAAACCGTTGGGATCGTTCAACCAGCCGTAAGGCGGCGCGACGTGATACTTGGGATACCATTTTGAAGATTGAATTTTTTTCTGCTCTTCGAGAGTAGGTGTACCTGCCATAAAATTCCCTGCCTTTCAGAATCAAAAAAAATTTAGACAATTAATTTTACGAATATTATAACTTACAAAATTTTTTTTTCAACTAAAATGTGACAAAAAAATAGAGGGCAGCGGTTAGCCGGTAGAGCGGCATTAACGCTGAAACCGGCGAAATTCTGAATGTGGACTCTCAAAATGTTCAAAAACTTCATTGACAAAGCATCATATACTTATATAATGAATCGACATTTGTAAGAAGTACTTTGGTTTGAAGGTGATTTACATTGAAAGTGATTGTTAATACTTGCGTACTGCCGAGAGCAAAATTTGAAACAGCAAAAGTATACATAGAAAAATATGACAATGATTTAGGATTTGAATTGCTTTCCATGTTTGACATTGAAGATTTTGAAGACAATTTAAAAAAGAATTTATCCTTATTGGAGACAAGAGTCGTAGGTTTTCATGAACCTGTATGGGGTGTTGAACATTCGGCGCCAAAAGGCAGTGCTGCTTATGAAGAAGGAATGTACCATATTAAGCTGACGAAAAAATACGCAGATATTCTTAAGCCGAAATATATGGTTTATCACTTAAATAATTGTGTTGTACCTCAAGATATGAAAGCGCAAATGCTTAAAACTTCGCTTGAAAATTTAGACGAGATGAGAGAAATATTCTCCGACGTAACTTTATTGGTCGAGAATGTCGGCATTGATAGTGCTAAAAATAAATTATTGGATCAAGATGAGTTCACTGATTTATGTAAAGCTAAAAAATTTGATGTCTTGATTGATGTAGGTCATGCCAATGCAAATTCTTGGGATATGATGAAACTGATTGAAGACTTAAAAACTCAAATCAGAGCATTTCACTTGCATAATAATGACGG
>JAFTEG010000032.1 GCA_017453765.1 Selenomonadaceae bacterium | reverse complement strand
TTGTAGGCGGCGCGGCTTTGACGCAGGAATATTCTGACGCGGCAGGTGCCGATGCCTATGCAAAAGACGGCGGTGCGGCGGTGAAGTTGGCTAAAAAATTGCTGGCATAAAAAATTTTTGTAAAAACGTAAAAAAATTTTGACGGGTGTTCAGAATGCATACCACAAATAAAAATTTTTGTTTTATACTTCCATAAGGTAAAGTTTTAAATCAAAATTTTTTAAGGAGTGGTAAGTTATGTATATTGAAGGATTTAGAATAGCGTCTCTCGATCAGCTTGAACAAATTAAATCAGGTTGTGCGTCGACTATTGATAATTATGCTACGACTTCAGCGGCGGCGTCTGCAATTCCCGGAGGAGCGGGGGTTGTTGCAGATATTCCGATAATGTTTAAAATGTTTTCAGCTTTGAGAAGTCGCTATAGTCTTGACAACGTAAATGCCGCTGATATTAAAGTTTATGTAGCGCAGACTTCTATTGTTGAGGGGCTTGCTACGAAGGTTTTTGAATGCGCTACTATAAAAGGCGTAGAGAAATTTATAGCCCAATTTGCGGCAAAAACTTTGGGTAAAACTATAGCGTCATGGATTCCGGGTATCGGCACAGTTTTCGCCGGTTATACAGGTTATAAGCTTACAAAGTTGGCGGGCGAAACGTACTCAGATGATTGTTACAAGTTGTGCCGCGAAATTTTGAACGTTTAATTTCGCAGTTAAAATTAACTACATAACTTAGATTAAAAATAAAAATTACGTCTCCGACAGAAAAATTTTCGTCGGGGATTTTTTTGTGCTATAATGTAAAAAATTTATACGTGGAAGTTTTTGCCAAAGTAGACGGTGTTGCGGCGGTGAAGTCAGCTAAAAAATTGGTGAGTTAAATTAATCATATGAACTTACATTTTGATGAATCTGTTACGGTGAATTATAAAAGCAATTCGCAAAAAATTCGTGTTATGAGTGAATTTTGGGCTTTAAAAAATTTATTTTGTCCGTGTTGCGGCGATATTCACATTGAAAAAATTCAAAACAATTTTCCGGTTGGCGATATTTTTTGTAAAAATTGCGGAGAAATTTTTGAACTTAAGAGCAAGAAAAATTCTACCGGCGCCAAAATTCTTGACGGGGCTTATCATACGATGATTGAAAGAATTACAAGCAATACAAATCCACAGTTGCTCGTGATGAATTATTCAAAAAATCTTTCAGTCACAAATTTAATTTTTATTCCAAAATTTTTCTTTACTCCCGCTATTATTGAAAGAAGAAAACCTCTTTCTAAAAATGCACGGCGTGCCGGTTGGATTGGCTGTAATATTCTGTACAAAAAAATTCCCGAACAGGGAAAAATAAATATAATTCGCGAGGGTGAAGAATTTAAATCTGATGAAGTGACAAGCCAATATTTGAGAATAAAAAAATTACAAATTGACAATGTACGTCTTCGCGGATGGATGCTTGATGTCTTAAATTGTATAAACGATATAAAATCTGAAATATTTACTCTAAAGGAAATTTATAAATATGCGGAGTTTTTGAAAAGCCGTCATTTTTATAATCACAACGTTGAAGCGAAAATTCGACAGCAGTTGCAATTTTTGCGAGCCAGAGGTTTTATAGAATTTATTGGTCGTGGAATGTATAAAAAAATATTTTGATGAAAATAATTTATCAATCCTGCCTATAACGCGCGGCAATTATTTGATAGCGCATTTTGACGTTTATCATAAATTTGAGCCGTCAAGTATGCCGATTTGTTCTGCAGCATTACCGGCTTATATTCAAAGTTTAGATGTCGACAACATTTTCAGTGAATCGGTTGCATTGAATTGCGCGTTTGCGTCAGGAATAATTGCAGACTTTATGGAAGATGAAGAAATTTTACCAACGACAACAGGGCGAATGGGCGCAGGTGAGTTTGATTTTGAAATAAGTAACATTAAAAATAATTCTAACTATCATGTTAAAGTAAAAAATTCGCAAATTGAAATTGATGCCGCGTATGAAGGCATAGAAAATTTTGCGATAATTGAGGCTAAACGTGATATCTCGGAAGATTTCTTTTTGCAGGATATTTTATACTTTTGGTGAAGAAATTCATTAAGGTGGTTTAATGGATGTAAATTTTGAACTCGGCGATTTAAAATTTGTTTGGGACAGTGAAAAAGCGGAAATAAATTGGAAAAAACATAAAGTAATGTTTGAAGATGCGGCACGAATTTTTCTTGATGAATATAGATATGATGATTTTGATGAAATTCATAGTGATTCTGAAGATAGAATAAAGACTGTAGGATTTGTTATGAATGTTTTGGCTGTAATTTATACTGAACGCGGAGATATAAACAGAATTATTTCTGCGCGTCGTGCCAATAGAAAGGAGGAGGCGGAGTATTTTGGACAATTCAAACAGTAAAAAAATTCCTCCACTTACAAAAGAACAAATTTGGAGACTGTATCAACTTTCAAAAATGCCCGATGAGGAAATTGATTATAGCGACATTCCGGAAATTACAGAAGAAGAATGGCGAACAAAATTTAAACCTACACGCCTTCGCAGAAAAAAATTAGAAAATGTTGCAAGCTAAAAAATTATCTCCGATGAAAAAATTTTGTCGGGGATTTTTTTGTGCTATAATGTAAAAAATTTATACGTGGAAAAATTTAAAAATGCATCAATATTTATTTTTCATTGGAGATTTTCCAATCCGCTCTTACGGCGTAGTGCTGTCACTGTCGATATTTTTGGCAACCGGCGCGGGATATTTTTTTGCAAAGGCGGACGGTCGCGGCTACGAAAAATATTTAGTCGACATTGGACTAATAGGCGGCTTTTTCTGACTGCTCGGCGCAAGGTTATGGGACGTTTTCTTTTTTGACTGGGATTACTACCAAAATCACTTGGACGAAATTTTAAACGTGTGGCAAGGCGGCATGGCGGTGCAAGGCGGCGTTATCTTGGGCGTGCTGGCAGGCGGTTTTTATGCGCATACAAAAAAATTGGACGTGATACATTTAGCTGACATTTTGGCGCCGGCTATCGTACTCGGTCAAGCGCTTGGACGTTGCGCAAATCTTTTGAACGGCGACGCATTCGGTATGCCGACCGGCGGACATTTCGGCATAGTTTATCCTGAAACGACGCTGGCTTTTCGCACATACGGTTCACAACCGCTTTTTCCTGCCGAAGTTTGGGAATGCCAACTCGACATTGTGATTATGGCTCTGCTTTTAATTTTCCGATCCACAAACTACGTCAAGGGTCAATGTTTCGCGCTGTACGTGATGCTTTACGCGACGTCTAGGTTTTTTTTGGAATATCTGCGCGGCGATTACACGGACTTGGCGTTCGGCATTTTGAAAAGCGCGCAGGTTACAAGCGTGGCGGCGTTCACGATTTTTTTGGCGATATTTATTTACTTGGGAGTGCGGCAACGTGGCAGAAAGTAAAACGGCATTGATGAAGGCGACAGACCTTTTGGCAAGGCAGGAACAAAGTTCAAAGTCTTTAAAGCGAAAACTTTTGGCGCGGAAGTTCGACGAAGAGGAAGTCGACGCGGCGATTGATAAACTGCAGAAGTATCACTACCTTAACGACGAGGAAACTTGTACGCGGCAGTTTGAAAATCTCTACGCGGCGGGAAAGTTGAGCGTCCGGCAAATTTATATGAAGTTAGTACAAAGGGGGTTTGATTCAGACATGGTGAAAAAATTAATCCCTGCCGACACTTACGAACATGAACTCAATGCGGCGGTTGAAGCGCTGGTAAAAAAATTCCCGTTGCAAACTTTCACTGACGGCAAGGACGCTTGGAAGTACAAAAATAAAATGCGCCAATACTTAATGACGCGCGGCTTTTCAGCGGAAATTATTGCGGCGGCGGCAGAAAAATTTTTCGGCTTAGATATCGACGACTTGAATTGACGCAAGAAAAAAATTTATCGGACGCATAAAATTTTTGTTGATTTTTCATAAAGTATGATTTAAAATTCAATTGGTGACCCAGTCAACCGATTATAAATTTTTTTATAAAAGCTGACGATACACTTAAAAAAGATAAATTTAGGGATAAATTTTTTGGTATTATTTCAAGGAGGGAATTACAATGCCAATTAGAATGAGCGGATACTTGGTTAGAGGCGCTGACGGCTTGACCACGATAATGAATAACCACTCGACCGAAATGAGCAAGAGCATGGAAAGAGTTTCGTCGGGTCTTAGAATTAACCACAGCGGCGACGATGCCGCCGGCAAGGCTATCAGCGAAAAAATGCTCTCGCAAATTCGCAGTCTTGACCAAAGTCAGCAAAACACGCAAAGTGCAAATTCACTTTTAGGCGTCGCGGAAGCGGCAGTTACGTCGATTGTCGACGTTATACAGCAAATGAAGACAAGGGCGTTGCAAGGCGCCAACGATACACTGACTACCGATGAACGCAAGGCGTTGCAGTATGAACTTGAACAACTCAGCAGTCAAATCGACGCGTCTTCTCTCGTGTCACAAAGCGGCAGGTACTTGCTTAGAGGTGATTTCGGCTCAATCACTGAAACATTGCAAGATGTCACGACTTACGCAGTGACTGACGAAAATGGCGATAAAGTATATGACGACGATGGCAATGAGGTAACCTCTACAACAGGCGGCGTCTTGACTTTCGATTCATTTGATTGGGAAGATAATCCGGATCAAGCCATGCACTTCCAAACTGGTCCCGACAGAGGCGACAGCATTTTAGTTCATCTCGGCAACATGACTAAGGATTATATCTTGAAAGACGTTACGCTTGACGTGTCGACTTCTGAAAATGCAATGCAAACCTACAAAGACCTTGATAAATCCTTGTCCCGCGCACTGTTTCAGCAGGTTGAAATTGCCACCGTGCAGGAGCGTTTGGATTCTACCATGAGCAACTTGCAAGAAACGTCCGTCGATACAACGGCGGCATTGAGTACAATTCAAGATGCCGACATGGCTAAGGAAATGACAAACTTCGTCAAGCACAACGTACTTATGCAGGCGACTCAAGCTATGATGGCGCAGGCTAATACTACAATGGCGTCTTTCATTGATCTTATGAGAGAATAAATTTTTCGGCGAAAATTTTCAGCCAACGTTTTTTCAATGGTAAGTAACTTTAAAATAAACGTAAATATATTTCGGCGCGTCGATACGGCGCGTTTTTTACTTTTCGGCGAAATAATTATTTATACATACAGCTTAATTTTTTAAAGGAGTTTTGTAAATTGAACAGTTGGAATGACGGCTACTTCACAGAGTCAACTTACACTTACGGCTATTACAAGGAATTAAGCCCCCGCTTATCAAAATTTCTGCTTACTGATAAACGGTTTTATGCCGCCTGCCGAGTCTGACGAAAATTCTGCGCATTGCGAATTGGGCTACGGTCAAGGCTTGTCGATTAACATTCACGCCGCCGCAACGCAGGGAAAATATTTTGATACGGATTTCAACCCTTCGCACGCGGCTCATGCCAATGAACTCTGCACGGCGTCAAAGTGCGGCGCAAAATTTTTTGATGACAGCTTTGAAGAAATGTTGCACCGTGACGACTTGCCGCAATTCGATTCAATCAGTTTGCACGGCATTTGGAGCTGGATCAGTGAAGAAAATCAAGCGCATATTGTGGAGTTTGCACGGAAGTTTTTAAAGCCCGGCGGCGTCTTTTACAACAGCTATAATTGCTATCCCGGCTGGTCGCCCGGCGCACCTCTTCGCGAACTTTTCATACTTCACGACAAGTACGCGCATAAAAGCAGTAAGACGTTTAACCGCGTCGAAGAGGCGCTGAAATTTACCGAAGAGCTTTTAAATAAAAATCCCGCCTACTTTCAACGTGTTCCCGACGTTAAAAATGTTTTTAACACTGCAAGAAAGCTAAGTCATGACTACTTGGCGCATGAATATTTTAATCGCGATTGGATTTGTATGTACTTTTCTGAAGTCGCGGAAATTCTTCAAGCCGCAAAATTGGATTTCGCCTGCACGACTGAAATAGTCGAGACTTTGGACAATTACAATTTTTCGCAGGACAATTTGGCATTTATCAACGGCATTGAAAATTCGATTATGCGTGAACAGATTAAAGATTATTTCCGCAACCGCCAATTTCGCAAGGATATTTATATTCGCGGCGCGCGCAGATTGCCGGAATTTGAACGCGTTGAACGTATTCTCAGCACGAATTACGTCTTAATGACGAAAGATAAATTTCCCCAAAGCGTAGCGGTACCGGCAGGCAACGTGACTTTGACTGAAAATGTTGCCGAAAAAATTTACAACTACTTGGCGGCGGAAGATTACGCGCCGAAAAATTTCAAAGCCTTCTTAGAAAAAAATCCCGATATCTCGAAAGCTACCATGTTTCAAGCAATAGTGCTTTTAATGCGGAACGGCAACATTATGCCGTGTCAATCGGAAGTTACAATTCAGCACGTAAAGCCTTATTGCGTCAATCTCAACAAATACATTTGCAAACGCGCTTATGATTCGGACGATTTACAATTTTTGGCAAATCCCGTGACCGGCGGCGGCTTTCCTCTGACTAAAATGGAAAGAGTTTTTCTTGCGGCTGAATATGAAGGCATTACAGGCGTTGACGAGCTTGCAAATTACGCATGGAAAATTTTTTCTGCGCGGGGTTTGTCACTGGTTAAAGCCGGTAAAAGTTTGAACGGCGCGGAAGAAAATTTAGCTGAGTTTAAAAATATGGCGCAAAGTTTTACAGAAAACCGCCTGCCGATACTTAAGGCGTTGCAAATAATTTAAGCAACAAAAAAGCGCCTGCGTTACGTAACACAGACGTTTTGTTATACGGTAGCCGGTAGCTTTTAGCCGTTACTAAATTTTTATCCGTTTTAAATTTTACGCCGGTACAATGTCGGCAAAATATTTTTTCGCAAGTTCAATCTGCTTGGTAACCTGCGCGGTGGACGTGCCGCCCAATGAATTACGCGAATTTACGCAAGTTTCCGCCTTAATCGCGTCGAAAATATCTGCGTCGAATTTGTCGGAAAAAGTTTTGAACTCGTCAAGCGTTACGTCTTTCAAATAAATGCCGCGTTCAATGCAGTAATGCACCAATTTACCCGCGACTTCATGAGCCTGCCTGAACGGCAGATTTTTTTTGACAAGGTAGTCTGCCAAATCCGTAGCGTTGCTGAAATCCTCATCAACCGCGCGGCGCATATTTTCCGCCTTAACCTTCATGCCGGTGATAATCTGCGCGTAGACCTTCAAGCAAAATTTAATCGTGTCAATCGCGTCGAAAAGTCCTTCCTTATCTTCCTGCAAGTCCTTGTTGTAGGCAAGCGGCAGAGATTTAACCGTCACCAGCATTGCGTTAAGGTGACCGATAACACGTCCCGCCTTCCCGCGTACCAATTCCGGCACGTCGGGATTTTTTTTCTGCGGCATCATCGAAGAGCCGGTGCAATGCGCGTCGTCCAATTCGACAAAATTAAATTCGCGACTGCACCATAAAATTGTTTCTTCACTCAAACGCGAAAGGTGAATCATCAAAATTGACGCCGCCGACAAAAATTCCAAGATATAATCCCTGTCACTTACCGCGTCCAAACTGTTCATATAAATTTCCGTGAAATCTAACTCGGCTTGAACAAATTCACGGTCGATTGGAAATGTCGTGCCTGCCAACGCACCGGCGCCTAAAGGCATTATGTCTGCACGCTGATAAACGCCGCTGAATCTGTCATAATCGCGCTTAAGCATTTGAAAGTAAGCCATAAGGTGGTGGGAAAATAAAATCGGCTGTGCGCGTTGCAAGTGCGTATAACCCGGCATTATGACGCTTAAATTTTTTTCCGCCGCGTCGACAAGACTTTTCTGCAACTCCAAAATTAAATCTTGAACTTCTTTCACGGTACGGCGCATGTACAAGTGCATATCAAGCGCAACTTGGTCATTGCGGCTCCGCGCAGTATGCAAACGTCCGCCCGCCTCGCCGATTAAATCAGTCAACGCCTTTTCAACGTTCATGTGAATATCTTCCAGCTCGACGCTGAAATTAAATTCGCCGTTTTCAATCTGCGCCAAAATTTTTTTCAAGCCGTCAATTATTTTTACCGAATCTTCGGCGGAAATAATTTTACACGCGGCAAGCATTTTGGCATGAGCGATTGAGCCTGCGATATCTTCACGGTAAAGGCGCTTGTCGAAGTTTATCGACGCTTGAAAATCGTTAATCATTTCGTCGGTAGACTTTTCAAAACGCCCGCCCCACAAGCGTGACGCTTGACCCGATTGTCGCGTTTGGTTTTTATCTAAGTCAAAGTTTTTTTCCGCGCTTGAAAGTTTTTCGTTAGAATCAGAATTGAAATTTTGACTCATTTGGTAGGGAAGAGGGAAGAGGGATTAGGGAAGAGTATTAAAATCTAACCTCTAGCCCCTAGCCCCTAGCCCCTAATTCCTAGCCCCTCCTTTCACCAATGCGCGAACTTTAAGCGGCAGTCCGAACAGATTTATAAAGCCGGTAGCGTCAGCTTGATTGTAAACGTCATCATGTTCAAACGTGACAAATTCCTTGCTGTAAAGTGAGTGCGGCGACTGCGAACCGGCGGAAATGATATTGCCTTTGTAAAGTTTCAGCTTAACGGTACCGGTAACGGTTTTCTGCGTCTCGTCGACAAACGCGGCAAGCGCTTCGCGCAGAGGACAGAACCACATACCGTCGTAAACCAATTCGCCGTACTTAACCGCAACGTGCTGCTTGAAATGGAAAGTGGCGCGGTCAAGGCAGAGATATTCCAATTCGCGGTGTGCGTAGTAGAGAATTGAACCTGCGGGATTTTCATATACTCCGCGACTCTTCATACCTACAAGGCGGTTTTCGCAGATATCGACAATGCCAATGCCGTTGCGTGCGCCAATTTCGTTAAGCTCGGTGACAAGTTCAACTGCATTTTTCTTGACGCCGTTAATTGCGACGGGAATGCCTTGTTCAAAGTCGACAGAAATAATTTCCGGTTTATCGGGCGCATCTTCCGGCGCTTTTGAAATGAGGAACATTGAATTATTCGGCGCGTTGGCGGGGTCTTCAAGGTCTGAACCTTCGTGCGAAAGGTGCCAAATATTTCTGTCCATGCTGTACTTTTTATTTTCGGCGGCAATGGGAATGTTATGAGCCTTAGCGTACTCAATTTCAGATTCGCGCGAATCAAGCTCCCATTCACGCCACGGGGCAATTATTTTTAATTCCGGCGCAAGAGCCTTGACCGTGAGTTCAAAGCGTACTTGGTCATTGCCTTTACCGGTAGCGCCGTGAGCGACAGCCTCTGCGCCTTCAGCCAGTGCAATTTCGACAAGCTTTTTAGCAATAATCGGACGTGCAAAGGACGTGCCGAGTAAATATTTTTCTTCGTAGACGGCGT
>JAFTEG010000031.1 GCA_017453765.1 Selenomonadaceae bacterium | reverse complement strand
GCGCGCCCCGTCCGCACCATGAGCGTGACGCGAATGCTGCGGACATGTTTTCTTTTGATACTTTTCTTTTGCGCCAAAAGAAAAGTATATCTAAAAAACTTAAAAATTTATTAATGTTTGAATTAATCAACACGCCCTAGTTTTTTACTAACCACTATTCACTACTTTACTACTCACTAATTTTTAAAATGAATTTGGTGACAAAAATGCTGATTGATAGAAAGTCCATACCGAATCTGCGCGAAGAGCTTAAAAATAAAAAAGTCGTCTTTACAAACGGCTGTTTCGATATTTTGCACGTAGGACATGTCCGCTACCTTACTGCGGCAAAAAATTTCGGCGACGTGCTGATTGTCGGTCTTAATACGGACGAATCCGTTAAAAAGTTGAAAGGCGAAACGCGACCGATAAATAATCAAAACGACCGCGCAGAAGTTTTAAGCGGCTTAAAGGCAGTTGACTACGTGATATTTTTCGGCGAAAATACAGCTGAAAATCTTATCGCCGAAATTAAGCCCGACGTTTACGTTAAAGGCGGCGACTATACCCTTGACACGTTGCCGGAAGCAAAAATCGTGCAAAGTTACGGCGGACGCGTCGAACTTGTAAATTTGGTGGCGGGTAAATCCACGACGAATATCATTGAAAAAATTTCGACGCATTGAAAGAATGATTGTAATGGACATAGAAAAAATTTTCGGTAAAGAAAGACTTTTAAAGTTTATTAATGGGTTACGCCTTATTGATGACGTTTTTTTCAGTTTATGTTTTGCAGATAACGTGCCGTGCGTTGAATATATCTTGCAAATTATTCTTGATAAAAATGACCTTAAGGTTGATTCTGTCGCGGCGCAAAAGACGGTAGAAAATATTTACGGCAGGTCGGTACGCCTTGACGTTTTCGCTACCGATGCCGGCGGAAAAATGTACAATATCGAGGTGCAACGTGCAGACGCGGGCGCGGTACCGGTTCGTGCAAGGTACAATTCCGCAATGATGGATTATCACAAGCTTAAGGAAGGCGAGCCGTTCAAAGTGTTGCCGGAGAGTTTTGTTATCTTTATCACGGAAAATGACGTTTTAAAAGGCGGCAAGATAATTTATCACATTGACCGAATTGTAAAAGAGACCGGTAAAAATTTCGGCGACGGCACGCATATTATTTATGTCAACGGCAGTTACAAGGACGAAAGCGGCAGTCTGCTGGGAGATTTAATCCACGACTTTTTCTGCATAAATCCCGCCGATATGAGGCTTAAAATACTTGCCGAACGTGCCGCCTTTGTAAGAAGTAATACGGGATGGGAGTTGAATAAAATGAATCCTTTGTTTGAAGAAATTTTTAAAGACGAGTTGGAAACGGCGCATACCAAAGGTAAAGCAGAGGGTAAAGCGGAAGGTAAAGCTGAAGGTGCAAAAGAAAACTTTCTGGCAAATGTCCGTAAGATGATGAAAAATTTGCATTTAACGGCGGCGCAGGCTATGGACGCGTTGGAAATTCCCGCCGATAAGCAGAAAGAATACGCCGATTTAATTTAGGGGAGGGATTATTTATGAGCGACAGATTTTTTAGCTTGAGGGATCTGCGCGTTAAGCTGTCTGAAAATCACTACAAAATGACGCCACAGCGTAAAGAAATTTTGCAGATTTTCATTGAAAACGAAAACGATCATCACCTTAGCGCGGAGGAAGTTTACGACATTTTGAAGACGAAAGACTTTGACTTCGGTCTTGCGACGGTTTATCGCAACGTTGAACTTTTGAGTTCACTCGGCATTTTGTCGAAAATAAATTTTGACGACGGACGTACGCGCTATGAACTTAATTCGTCTGATCCGCAGACGCACCAGCATCACCATTTAATCTGCCTTAAGTGCAAAAAAATTATCGAGTTTGAAGAGGATTTACTCGACAACTTGGAAAGGGTTATTAATGAAAAGTCCGGCTTTGACATCGTGAATCACGAAGTAAAATTTTACGGCTACTGCGCCGATTGCAAGGGTAAGAAATGAAGATTAAAAATTTTAAGCTGAACTCCGACGCGCAGGTTATTCACAAAGTTACTTGGGAAGTTTTACGCGCCTTTCACATTGAACTTGCCGACTCGGACGACGCGGCTGACTTCGACGCTTTTCAAATTTCCAATGACGTTACCGGTAAAAAAGTTTTGACGCGGCTTACAGTGAAAAATTCCGGCGGCGTACAGACTTTTCAAAAAGCCGACGTCATAAACCGTGAGGAGAGACGCGGCGCCGAAATTAATCGCATTATCAAAAAAAATCTCTACACGATTTTGACGCGGGATTTAAAACTGCGCGGCGTACCCTACGGCATTATGCACGGCGTACGTCCCGTGAAAATTGTTCACCGCTGGCTGAAAGATAAATTTGCCGTCACGAATCATGGCGTTATTGACCGCGATAAAATTGCTCGCCGTCTCCGCGCAGATTACCTTACAAATTACGAAAAATCTTTACTGCTTACGGAAGTTGCTCTGCGCCAAATTCCGATTTTAAATTCAAGTGACGACAAAACCGTAAGCGTTTATATCGGCATACCGTTTTGCGTGACGCGCTGTCTTTACTGCTCATTCCCGTCCAACGTTCTGCCTGCCGCTGATAAAGTTGCCGCATTTATGGAAATCTTGACGCGCGACATTGACGCGGCGGCGGCTGAAGTTGAACGCTACGGCTTTAACGTCCAAAACATTTACATAGGCGGCGGGACGCCTTCAAGCCTGCCGATAAAATTTTTCCGTGAACTTCTTGAAAAGGTGACGCAAAAATTTTACCGCGACACGAAAGAATTTACAGTTGAATGCGGCAGACCCGATACCGTTGACGATGACAAAATTGCCGCGATGAAAGATTTTCACGTAAACCGCGTTTGTCTCAATCCGCAGACAATGCAACAGAAAACCCTTGACCGTATCGGCAGGCGTCACAGCGTCGAACAGTTTTTAACTGCATTTGAAAAGTTACGTCAAGCCGCCGATTGGAAGATTAACACCGATTTAATTTTGGGTTTGCCCGGCGAAAATTTCGACGACGCGCAGGACAGTCTTCAAAAAGTTTTGGCGCTTAATCCCGACGATATCACCTTGCACGCGCTGGCACTGAAACGCGGCTCAAAACTTCAGACGCAAATTGCCGACGAAGTTCACAGCCTTGCCGATTTTAATTTACCGTCCGATGAAGAAGTTATAAAAATGTCCGACGCAGCGGAAAAAATTCTGCGCGGTAAAAATTATTTGCCGTACTACCTTTACCGTCAAGGCTATATCAGCGGACAAATTGAAAATATCGCCTATTGCAAGCGCGGCGCCGAATGCATTTACAACGTGCAGATTATGAATGAACAACAAGTTATTCTCGGCATTGGTCCCGCCGCGTCTACAAAAGTCCCCGACAAAAAAGAATCGCGCCTTCAAACTTCTTACAATGCCAAAGATTTGACTACATACCTGCGCGACATTGACAAGTACATTTCAAACCGCTCAAAAGTTTTGGCGCAGGTTTACTCTTAAAGTCAGGTGATGTTATGTCCGATTCTAATTCACAATACCGAAATTCTCTTTTCTGCACCTATTTCAACGATCCGGTCAGATTGTTATCACTGTGCAACGCCGTTTTGGATACAGATTTTTCTGATCCTGCGGAATTGGAAATTACTAACCTTGACGGAATTTTTTTCGACGAACGCAAAAACGATATCTCTTGTAAAATTCGCAATAATTTTTTGGTACTTGTCGAACACCAATCTTCAGTCAATGCAAATATGCCGTTGCGCTGTCTTGCCTACGTCACAGACTTGCTGAATAAATTGGTTGAAAATAAGCGCTTACTCTACAGGCAAAGACTTATTAAATTTCCGTCGCCTAAATTTTTTGTACTTTATGACGGCAAAGTCAAAGAAGGTCTCAGCGAAAATCTCGGCAGACGAAATGCAATTTTGAAGGCTATACGCTATTGCATTGCCAACAACGTTATGAAAGATTATTTTGGAAATTCCTACAAAGGAGGTAATTTTTTTGAAAATCTATGAAGGCAACGTCACGGGTAAAAATTTAAAATTCGCAATAGTCGTGGCGCGTTTTAATGAATTTATCACAAGCAAACTTTTGAGCGGCGCACTTGACACGCTGAAACGTCACGAAACGCCGGAAGAAAATATCAGCGTTGCTTGGGTACCGGGCGCATTTGAAATTCCGCTCGTCGCCAAAAAATTTGCCGAATCAAAAAAGTTTGACGCGGTAATTTGTCTCGGCGCGGTGATTCGCGGTGCTACAACGCATTACGATTATGTTTGCAACGAAGTTTCAAAAGGCGTCGCGCAGGTCAGCTTGCAAACGGGCATACCGACAATTTTCGGCGTCGTAACCACTGAAAACATTCAGCAGGCGGTTGAGCGCGCAGGTACGAAGGCGGGCAACAAAGGCTCCGATGCCGCAATGTCCGCTATGGAAATGGCTAACCTTTTGAAATCTGTTGAGACTTTGTGATTAAAGAAAATTACAACGTCACGGGTATGACTTGCTCGGCGTGTTCTTCGCGTGTTGAAAAAGCCGTTGCAAAAATCGTAGGCGCTGAAAATGTCAGCGTCAATCTTTTGACAAATTCAATGCAGGTTACGGCGCAAACTTAGGGAAGAGGGAAAAGGGAACAGGGAAGAGTAAAAACGCTACCGGCTACAAGCTACCGGCTACAAGCTCTAATATCGACAATGAAGTTGACGCAATGAAAACGCGGTTGACTTGGTCGATAATTTTTTTGTTGCCGACAGTTTACATTGCAATGCATTCAATGCTAAATTTGCCGACGCCACAAATTGTCGGCGAACTTTTTGACGGCAGAGAAAACGCCGTAACTTTCGCCTTCGCGCAGTTTTTATTAATCCTGCCGATTATGTACCTTAACCGCAGGTATTACGTCAACGGCTTTAAAAATCTTTTTCGCGGCGCACCGAATATGGACACGCTGGTAGGCTTAGGCTCAATGGCGGCGGCGGTATTCGGCGCGTTTTCGCTTTTCAGAATCGGTTACGGACTCGGACACGGCGATTTACTTTTGGTCGACGAGTACGCGCAGAATTTGTACTTTGAATCGGCGGGAATGATTGTCACGCTGATAACGGTGGGAAAATATTTTGAAGCGCGTGCTAAGGGCAAGACGACGCAGGCGGTAAAGGCGCTGATGAATCTTGCACCGAAAACTGCAAGCGTGATTCGTGACGGCGTGGAGGTTCAAATTTCGGTTGACGAACTTGCAAAAGGTGACGAAGTTGCCGTGAGACCGGGCGAAAGTTTTGCGGCGGACGGAATTATTTTTGAAGGCGAAACGACGGTTGACGAATCGGCGATAACCGGCGAAAGTTTGCCGGTCAATAAAACGGTCGGTGACAAAGTTACAAGCGGCACGATAAATCGCGGCGGCTTTGTGAAATTTCGCGCGGTTCATGTCGGTGAAGAAAGCACCATTCAAAAAATTATCGCGCTGGTCGAGGAGGCTAGTGCAAGCAAGGCGCCGATTGCGAAGTTGGCTGATAAAATTGCGGGCGTCTTTGTACCGGCGGTGATTTGCATTGCGATTGCGGCGGGAAGTTTTTGGCTCATGAACGGCGCGACGGTCGAGTTTGCATTTTCCATTGCAATTTCGATTTTGGTTATAAGCTGTCCCTGCGCATTGGGTCTTGCCACGCCGGTAGCGATTATGGTCGGCACGGGCAAGGGCGCTGAAAACGGCATTTTGATAAAGTCCGGCGAGGCGTTGCAAACGGCGCACGAAGTCAATACTGTGGTGGTTGATAAAACCGGCACGCTGACTGAGGGCAAGCCCTTTGTCACGGACATTATAACTTTTGACGTTGACGCCGATGAGTTGGTAAAAATTGCGGCGGGGCTTGAAAGTAAGAGTGAACACCCGCTTGCAAAGGCAGTGACGAATTACGCTGCTGAAAAAAATCTCACGCCGTTGGAAGTAAAAAATTTTAAAGCGATCTTCGGCAAAGGTTTGACAGGTGACGGCTATCTTTGCGGCAGTGAAAAATTTTTTATCGAACGCGGCTTTAATCTTGACGAAGTTCACGAAAAAATTTCCGCGCTTGCTGACGAAGGCAAGACTACAATTTTATTCGCGCAGGACAGAAGGCTTTTAGGCATTATCGCGGTTGCTGACGTTGAGAAGAAAAGTTCGATTGACGCCGTTGCCGAATTTAAAAATTTAGGGCTTGACGTTGTAATGGTGACGGGCGATAATTACGGCGCGGCGAAAAAGATTTCTGCGCGTTGCGGCATTGAAAATTTTGTCGCGGAAGTTTTGCCGGAAGGTAAAGCGGCGGAGATTGAAAAACTTCAGCGCGGCGGCAAAAAGGTTGCAATGATAGGTGACGGCGTGAATGACGCACCGGCGCTTGTTAAGGCGGATTTAGGCGTTGCTATCGGCGCCGGTACTGATGTTGCCGTTGAAAGCGCGGATGCGGTTTTGGTAAAAAATAATTTGCTTGACGCCGTGAGTGCTATAAAACTTAGTCGCGCGGTTATGCGGAACATTAAGCAGAATTTATTTTGGGCGTTTTTTTACAACGTTATCTGCATTCCCGTTGCGGCAGGAATTTTTTACCCGACCTTCGGCTTGAAACTTTCACCGATGATTGGCGCGGCGGCTATGAGCTGTTCAAGTATTTGCGTCGTGCTTAATGCGTTGCGATTAAAATTTTTCAGCGTTGAACGTGCTGAAAACACTGCGGCAGAAAAAATTTCCGCGCAGGTTCACTCAGAAAACATTTCACTACAAAACATTGAGGAGGATTTACAAACTATGAAAACTACTTTGAAAATCGAAGGTATGATGTGTCCGAAGTGCCAAAAGCATGTACATGACGCGCTGGCTAAAATGGACGGCGTTACCGACGTTGAAGTAAGCTTGGAAAATAAAAATGCGGTCGTCACTTCCGACAAAGAAATTTCAACCGCCGATTTTAAAAAGGTAATTGATGACGCAGGCTATGAACTTGTCGCGTAGAGTTTATATTTTGCAAGTTACTTTTTAAAACTATTAAGTCAACTAAAAAACCGCGCACGGTAATTTGTACGCGGTCTTTTTTTATTCCGATGAAAATGTATTTGTGGCGAGTACATTTCCAATTCAATGCGTAATGAAAATTAAACGCTGTAAGCTCTAAGCTAAAATTACTCTTGCGGACGCGGTTTTCTAATCAAGCCGAGAACAACTGCGCCGATAATCGAACCAACCGCGATAGCGATTAAGTAGCCCAAAGGATTGCCGATAGTGGGAACAACGAAAATTCCGCCGTGCGGAGCCATAAGCGTGCAGTCAAAGAACATTGTTATAGCGCCGGTAATTGCGGAGCCGATGACGCAGGCGGGAATGACATGGAGCGGGTCACCTGCGGCGAAGGGGATAGCACCTTCAGTGATGAATGAAAAGCCCATAATGAAGTTTGTGGGAGCGGTTTTTTGTTCACTCAAGGTAAATTTACTCTTAAAGAAAATCGTAGCGATTGCAATTGCGATAGGAGGAACCATACCGCCAGCCATGACAGCCGCCATGACATAGTAGTTGCCGCTTGCCAAAAGTCCGACGCCGGTAACATAAGCCGCCTTGTTCAAAGGACCGCCCATATCAACCGCCATCATACCTGCAACAACCGCGCCCATTAAAACTTTAGCCGAAGGATCCATATTCGCCAATGTATCTTGCAACCACGCGTTGACTGCCGAAACAGGCGGACCGATGACAAAGTTACAAATAAGACCGATAATTAAGACGCCGAGTAACGGATAGAATAAAATAGGTTTTGTACCTTCCAAAGACGCGGGCAGGAAGCTGAGGAATTTTTTCAAGAAGTTTAAGAGCCAACCTGCGATAAAGCCTGCCAAGAGTGCGCCTAAGAAACCGGAGCCGTTAGCGCCGGAAAGTGCGCCGCCGACAAAACCTGCCGCAAGAGCGGGACGGTCTGCAATCGACATTGCGATAAATCCTGCCAATACCGGCAACATAAAGCCGAATGACGCGCCGCCTATCGCGTTAAAGATATGTGCAAGCGGCGTAATGTTACCGAACTTGCCGCGTTCGTCCGCAGGCAATGCGTTCAAGTCAACGGCAAAACCGTCGATTAAGAATGAAATTGCGATTAAGATACCGCCGCCGATAACGAAAGGCAACATATGCGAAACGCCGTTCATTAAGTGCTTGTAGACTTGACGTCCGATACTTTCATCAGTACCGCCGCCGCCACCTTCGTCACCCGCGCTGTCGCCTGCCTTAGCGTGATAAATCGGCGCCGAGCCGCTTAACGCGCGGTCAATGAGTTCATCAGCCTTGTTGATACCGTCGGCAACTTTCGTAATGACAACGTGCTTGCCGTTAAAACGCGCCATTGCAACGTTTTTATCCGCCGCAACTATAATGCCGTCTGCCTTTGCAATTTCGTC
>JAFTEG010000260.1 GCA_017453765.1 Selenomonadaceae bacterium | reverse complement strand
TCCTTAATCCTTAATCCTCCGTGACGTGTTCGTTTTCCTTACCGAAGTACCAAAGATTAAAATACTTCGCCATAGTGTAAATGTAGTGAAAGAGTGAGAGAATGAAACCGATTCTGCCGTCAAGAAAACCGCCGCGCAGAAAGTACATTCGGAACGCCGCCCAAAACGGATGCGCTATCATATCAAAAAAAGTTGCGCGTTTACCGGCGTCGAACATTTTTTTTGCGGCAAGCGTCGTGTAAACATTGAACTTGCCGAAATAATGTTCCCAATCGCGTTAAGGATAGTGGACGAGGTATTTTGACTTCGGCAGGTCAACTTCCTTGCATTGGTGACAAATTTTTTGATGTACCAACCCCGTGACGTAAGTACCTGCCTTAGGCAAAAGGCGCGTCACGTAATCGGGAAACCAGCCGCCGTGTTTCAGCGGTTGACCCCAAAAATAACTTAACCGTGCGACGCGGTAGGCAAAATTTTTATCGTCACCGCGCAGAATTTTTTTTATTTCTTCGGCAAGTTCCGGCGTAACTCTTTCATCGGCGTCAATTATGAAAATCCAATCGCAGGCGGCTTGCTTCACGGAAAAATCCTGTTGCGAACCCCAATCGCCGTTCAAAGCGCGTTGAATGACCCGTGCGCCGAGATTTTTGCAAATTGCCGCCGTGTTGTCCGTACTGAAGTCGTCAATTACCAAAACTTCGTCGGCAAAATCTTTTACGCTGTCGATACACGCGCTGATAAATTTTTCTTCGTTCTTCGCCAAAATCAAAACAGAAAGTTTAGCCATACTTCACTACTCACTCTTCACTATCCACTACTTACTAAAAATCTTTTCGCAAGAATTTCCGCAACGATATTGTCAACCGGCACCGGCGGCACTTGCATTGATACCGGCAAAAGTCTACGCCAACCGCGCGGCGGGTTTTGTACCCAATATTCGCGCCTTGCCTCTTCGGTAGTAAATTTTTCGTCAATTATTTTAATCGGCAAATTTATGGCACGAATTTTTTTCTCCGCGTCAACGTGCGTCGTGCCGTTGCCAAAAATTACCTGTTCAATTTCAAACTGCGCGGCAAGTTTTTTTATCGCCGTATCAAAATTTTCAGTAGGTATAACTTCACTGAATTTCACTTCGCCGGCAGAATTTAAAACCGCAACGCCGCACTTATCCCTGCCGGGATCAACGCCCATTATCATTAACTTTTCCTTCTTAAGCCAGTAATTTATCACAAAAAAAGTAGAGGGCAGAAATCAGTAACCGAGTTCTGCTCTCCAACGTCGTACAAAATTTTTAAACGAATTACAATTCTGCCCAAGAAAAAGGTCCGAGCGTCGCAATACCGGCTCTGCAAAATTCGCGTACCAAGTAATATTGAACGGTGTTTTTCATAAGCGGATATTTGAACTGCGCGGGGTGGAAGAAATCCAAAATCATCTTGTCGCCCCAGCGATAAACGTCTTTTGCGCCTGTCGTAAGTTCATCTTTATAAAAGACGAAATCGCGTTTGCGTCTGACTTTGCCTTCTTCATCTTCGGGACGCTTGCCGACTACGCAGTAAAAAGTATTGCAACAAAGAATTATGTCGGGATTTATAAGTTCAATTTCTTTTCTAAGTTCTGTGGCATCTTCATGGGCAAAATTTTTGAGCATATTATAATCGGGAACAAGTTGACCGTCGCTTTTTTTCACGTTGACAATGGCAATGGCGCGAATCAAATCATTTCTCTGATCAAAGATAGGTTTTTTCACGTACGGTACGGGATCAAACATGGCGTCATAAACTGCCTGCACCCATACGGCAAATTTGAACATTAACTTTGTGAAGGCGCCGCGTTCATTCCACATTGCGGCAAGGTCTACGCCGTCGGGATTTCTTTCGACATTTGCATAACCGCCTGCCTCCGGCATGAGAAAACAAATTTTCGGCTCTTGTATATTCCATTTGTCGGGATTTACTATTCCGTCACGAACAAATTTACCGTAAGGCGGCTCGTGCGTAACCCCGTAAGGTTCACCGGTAGAAATTTTTTTTGCGTGCTTTTCTGCCCATTTATCAAAGAGCTTTTCCAATTTCGGCGTCTGATAGCCCATAGTATATGCCCCCAATTCTATTTGAAAATTTTCATAACAAATTTTCGCACAAAAACTTTATCGCGTCAAGGAAATTTTTGTTAAAAGGGTAACGAATACTTTTTAGCCTTAACATAGCCGCAACTAAAAAATCGGTGAAGAAAAGCTCCACCGAAATTTTTTTGCCGAATGCAATTTTGTTTTGCCGAATGTAATTTGGAGTCGGCTATTTTTTTTGTCTTTCGCAAACTTGATTGCCTACCGTGCAGCTGGTTTTGCATGCAGATTGGCAGGACGCTTGGCATTCGCCGCAACCGCCGCTCTTCAAAGTTTTTTGCAAGTCTGCCTTGTTGACGGTCTTAATATGTTTCATCTGAATCACCACCTTTTCAGCTTTACATATTGAAAGTATAGCATACTTCCAAAATTCGGTAAAGTCACATTAAATTTTACCGGTCGGAAGTATAATTTTTTACCGGTCGGAATTATCATTTTTTGCCGATTGGAATTATCATTTCAACACCGCCGGAATTTTTAAAAGTGTCCGCCTTCACGTCAAAAATTTTTTCTACAGATTCGGCAGTTAAAATATTTTTCGGCGCTCCCGCATTAAAAATCTTGCCGCCTTTTATTACAACAACGTCATCGCAGTAAAGTCTCACGTGATTAATGTCGTGCAACACCATGATAACGGTTATGCCGAAATTTTTATTTACGCCGCCGATAATTTCCATGACGTCAATTTGGTGCGCAATGTCAAGGTAAGTCGTCGGCTCGTCCAAAAGTAAAATCTTAGGCTCTTGTGCAAGAGTCATTGCCAGCCATGCGCGTTGCCGTTCTCCGCCGGAAAGTGACGCCACCTGCCGATTTTCAAACTGTTTCATCTTCGTGACTTCAAGCGCCGTTTCAACTGCGCGGGTATCTTCCTTTGTATCGGCGGAAAAAAATTTTCGGTGCGGGAACCTGCCGAAGTAAACCAACTGCCTTACCGTTGTATCCTGCGGCGCCTCTTTTTCCTGCGGCAGTATCGCCATGACTTGAGAAATTTTTCTTCGTCCCAGTTCAAAAATATTTTTACCGTCCAATGTCACGCGTCCGGTAAATTTTTCATTCAGCAGGCAAAGTGCTTTTAACAGCGTAGATTTACCTGCGCCGTTGGGACCGATAATCGCCGTACGTTTTGCAGGTTGAAATTTATAACTTACGTCGCGCAGAATTTCTTTGCCGCCGATTTTCACGCAGATATTTTCAGCGGCTAGTGAGGAGTGAAGAGTGAGGAGTGAAGAGTTACTAGGCATTTTTAATTCTTAATTCGTAATAATTCGCGGGAAGAGTTGTTGCGGCTTGCCGACTTCGTGATTGACTTCCAACTTGCCGAAAACTTCTGCGTCCTCAAGCTGAATTTCTTCAAACGGCGTCGTGACTTTCAACTGTTCATGAATTTTCTGCGCGGTACTCGGCATGTACGGCGAAATTAAAACGCTGATAATTCTAAGCGACTCGGCAAGGTTGTAAAGCACGTTCGCCAAATTCTGTTTCTGCGTTTCGTCTTTCGCCAACTTCCACGGCAACGTTTCATCAATGTACTTATTTGAACGGCTGATAAACTTCCACACCAACTTCACTGCGTCCGAAAGTTGCATGTCCTCCATAAGTTGGCGGTAACCCTTAGCCGTTTCAACCGCCTCCGCTCTAAGCGATTCATCAAGCGCCGACAAATTTTTGGATTCGTACAAAACGCCGCCTTGAAACTTTCCAATCATGTTAAGCGTGCGGTGGAGCAGGTTGCCTAAGTCATTGGCTAAATCGGCGTTAAAACGTGTAACCAGCGCGTCGTAGTTGAAGTGTCCGTCCTGTCCCAGCGTAATTTCGCGCAGTAAAAAATATCTTATCGCGTCCGCGCCGAACTCGTCAATTAAAAGCATTGGGTCTACAACGTTACCTTTGGACTTTGACATTTTGCCGCCGTCAGTTATCAGCCAGCCGTGACCGTAAACTTTTTTCGGCAATTCAATTCCCAGCGCCATTAAAATACAACCCCAAATTATTGTATGAAAGCGTACAATTTCTTTGCCGACCAAATGTAAATCTGCCGGCCAAAACTTTTTAAACTTTTCGGCGTCGTCCAAAAATCCAATCGGCGTCAAGTAATTTGTCAGCGCGTCGAACCAAACATAAATCACGTGTTTTTCATCGTCCGGCACGGGAATGCCCCAATCAAATGACGTACGCGACACGCAAAGGTCTTCAAGCCCCTGCTTAATGAAGTTTATCATTTCATTTCTGCGCGATTTCGGCTCAAGAAATTCGGGATTATCTTCAATGTATTTTAAAACGGCGTCGGCGTACTTGGACATTTTGAAAAAATAGGCCTCTTCCGAAACTTTTTCAACGGGGCGGTGACAATCGGGACAGCAACCGTTTTCATCAAGTTGTAATTCCGTCCAATACGATTCGCACGGCGTACAGTAAAGCCCCGTGTATTCGCCCTTGTAAATGTCGCCTTTATCGCGAATGCGGCGGAAAATTTCCTGCACAACGGCATGGTGACGCGGCTCACTCGTCCTTATGAAGTCGTCATTTGAAATTTCAAGGCGTTGCCAAAGTTCCTTAAACGTCGCAACAATTTTGTCAACGTATTCAATCGGCGTGACGCCCTCTTTTTCGGCGGTGCGCTGAATTTTTTGTCCGTGTTCATCTGAACCTGTCAAGAAAAAAACGTCGTAACCGGCAAGGCGCTTAAATCGTGCAACGGCGTCGGCTATCGTCGTGCAGTAGGCGTGACCGATGTGAAGTTTTGCGCTGGGATAATAAATCGGTGTCGTAATGTAGTACGGCTTTTTTTGTTTCGTCATAAAATTTTCCTCCAAAAGTTTTTTCAAAGTATTTTACAACATTTTCAGTAAGTTTGCTATAATGCCGCGTGATGTTATGAAAAGGAGATTTGTAAATGGCGGTTGAAAAAGTCAAAGCATTTTTTGAAAATCGCGGCGAACCTGATAGAGTTATGGAGTTTGCAGAGTCTACCGCAACGTCAGAAGAAGCCGCGCAGGTTTTGAATTGCGAAGTCGGCAGGATTGCCAAAACCATTTCCGTGTTTGTCGACAAAAAGCCCGTGTTAATTTTAATGTCCGGCGACACGAAGTTGGACAATAAAAAATTTCGCGAAAGATTTAATTGCCGTCCTAATATGATACCGGTTGACGAAGTGGAAAATTTAATCGGTCACGCGGTAGGCGGCGTTTGTCCCTTCGCGGTAAATGAAGGCGTCCCTATATATATCGACGAGGCATTAAGGCGTTTCGATTACGTTTATCCTGCGGCGGGCAACAGCAACAGCGTGACAAAGTTTCAGCTTGACGAATTGCCGCGCTATATAAATTTTGCCGATTGGGTTGACGTTTCAAAGTTGAAGTGACGAGGTGGCGACGTGCTTTTAGTTATCGACATTGGCAACAGCAATATCGTAATGGGAACTTACGAAGGAAAAAATTTAATGAAACATTGGCGCATTTCGACTGACAGGCAGAAGACCGGCGACGAATACGGAATGCTGATAAATGATTTATTTCGCTATCAAGGCGTCAATCTAAGCGACGTTACCGACATTATAATTTCGTCCGTCGTGCCGCCGCTGGTTGTGCCTTTAACAAAAATGTGCGAGCGCTATTTTAAAATTCATCCCTTGCTTGTAGGTCCAGGCATTAAAACCGGCATAAAATTAAATTACGAAAATCCACGCGCCATCGGTGCTGACAGAATTGTAAACGCGGTTGGCGCTTATGAAAATTACGGCGGACCTTTAATCGTAATTGACATTGGTACCGCGACAACGTTTGACGTTGTTGCAGAAAACGGAGACTTCTTAGGCGGCGTCATTGCGCCGGGCATTACGGCAAGTGCCGAGTCTCTTTTCAGCTCTACCGCCAAACTGCCGCGCATTGAACTTGTCCCGCCGAAAAATGTTATCGGACGCAACACGATAAGCTGTATGCAGTCCGGCATTATTTACGGCTACGTGGGGCAGATTGACGCCATTGTTGCAAGAATCCGCGCAGAGATGGGCGAAGAGTGGCACGCTAAGGTTATCGCTACCGGCGGGCTTGCGCGTATGATTTACAAAGAGTCCAAGACTATCGACAAAATAGATCACTTCCTCACGTTAAGCGGTCTTCGCGCTTTGTACGAAAGAAATAAAGCTGAATAAGTTTTTTCACTTTAGTGAATGAGTGTTTGAAATTTAGAAAGGAAAATTTATGCGCGTACTGTTAATGACTTTAAGTGACGTTTTACCTTTAGCACTAACTCAAGTTTTAAATCCTGCGTTAGAATACTGCGCGGTAGTGGTTGACGAGCCGGAGAAGGCGAAAAAATTTTTAGCCGGTACTCCACTTGAAAATATAGTCTACCCTTTTTACGAGCTGAAAGAATGCATGGAAAATTTTCATTTCGACTGCATACTTTGTCCGTCGCCGTTTCATGAATTTCCAAATTACGAAAGTGTAACAAAGTACGGCATTCCGAAAAATTCATTGGTAAGTTTGCCCGTCATACATACGGCGGAAAATTTTTTTGTTGAAAGAGCGCTCAGGTATTTCAAAAAACACGCGGCGGAATTTGAAATGTTTGCAACCGGTGACAGTCATGCCAAATTTGGGATTATGCCTAAAAAATTTAAACGCAAACTTTTCAATTTCGGTCACACAAGTCAAGATTTATATTACAGTTACCAAATTGCAAAGTACGTGCTGAAAAAATCGGGGGGGGGGCAAGATTAAATACGCCTTGATAAATTTTGATCCCAACAATTTACACTATGACGAATCCAAAACCATTTCGCAAAACTGCAGAATCTTGCAATATGTCATAGCGCTTAATGACGTACATAATTTTTGGTTGCCGCTTGAAAAATATAAATCTTTATTAAGAGAGGATTACTTGAATTTTAAATTGCCGCTTGAATCAGAAATGGACGGCGTCACGTCTTTGAGTACGGAGGTTCAAAATATTTCTTTGGCAGGCAGATTGGCGGCGCGTGAAAGAATTGATAAATGGAAAAATAAAAGTTATCCGGATACGGTTAAAGAGAACGCAAAAATTTTGGACGAGTACTTAACCGTGTGCGAAGAAAATAACGTGTGTCCGATAATTTTTACCGCCCCGATGACTTACGGCTACATGAAATATTTCAACAAGAAAAAGTTGGACGAACTGCATTGCGTTATTGCAGACGCGCAGAGAAAACATTCCGCCACAATATTTTTTGACGGCTGGCGCTTGCCGATTTTTTCCGACGAAAATTTTTTTGACGTTGACCATATGAACATTCAAGGCGCGGCAAAATTCAGCACTATATTAGATGATTTTCTAGAGCATTTGGAGACTTAAAAATGCGTGTACTTTTAATTACATTCAGCGAAGTTGTAAATTTTGCGCTGACGCAGGTTTTTAATCCTGACTTGAAATACAGCGCGATTGTTGTGGAAGATACCGACCTTGCGAAAAAAAATTTGGAGAATCTTCCTCAGCTTCATGAAAAAATTTATCCGTTTTACGAACTGAAAGAGTGCATTGAAAATACTTACTATGACGCGGTTTTGTTTACGTGTGAAAATAGTGCGGTATGGCTCAGCATTATCGAACAGATTAGAGAATACGGCGTCCCCGCCAATAAATTTGTGAATATGAATTTTTCGCCTTCGACAAAGGACAAGCACTTCTTGCTTGAAAGAAATTTGCGCTATTACAAAGAGCATGCGGCGGAATTTGAAATGTTTGCTACCGGCGGCTGTTATATCGCGTTGGGATTGGACAACACGAAATTTCGGCGTAAACTTTTTAATATCGGCAAAGGCAGTCAAGATTTTTACTTCGACTATCAAATTGCAAAATTCATATTCGAGCAAAATAAACGCGCGGGCGGAAAGCTTAAGTACGCGTTGGTAGGTTTGGCGCCGTTCATTTTCCATTACGACACGTCCAAAACTTCTTTTATCTGCTCCATGCTGCAATATTACGTGGCTTTACATGACCTGCATAATTTTTGGATGCCGATTGAGCAGTTTAAAAATTTATTTAGCGAAGAATTTTTAAATACGCGCCTTCCGCTTGACAATGTAGATTTGAACAACATTTTTTATCAAAAAGATACTTCACTGAGATTTATGAATTTTGTTGCACGAGTCAATATGAGAAAAAGAATTGATGTTTGGGATAAAGTTAGAACCTACCCCGAAACGGTGAAAGAAAATGTTCAGATTTTGGACGACTACTTAACGCTGTGCGAAGAAAATAACGTGCGTCCCATAATGATTTTAACACCTTTAACTCCGGCTTACAGGCAGTACTTTAACAGAAAAAAATTGGACGAATTTTATTTTCTACTTGACGATATACAAAAAAATCATCCGGACGCGGTATTATTCGACGGCTGGAATTTGGAAGGTTTTACGGACGATTACTTTACAGACGCCGACCATATGAATTTAGATTATGCGGCAAAATTCAGCACGATTCTAAATGAATTCATAGAAGGGCTTGAAAAATGAGTGAAGATATTGAACTAAAAAAATTTAAGCTTGAACTTGAAAGCTACATTGCGGAAAATTTTCAAGCTGACGATTATCAAGCTTTTGACGCCGACTCTGCAGGCGACGATTTTGCCGCAGGGTCTGCCCCTCGCCGCCGCGCAGATTTACTTCCGCCGATAATGCTTTGTTGCGCCTTGCCGCAATTTGACAAAATAGATTTTAAACATATGTACGACGAAGAGCGGGGCGAAACTTTTTCAGAAATGCTTTTGCGGCTGATTAAAGAGAGCGGCGAAAAAAATTCCGATATCTACAAACGCGCCAATATCGACCGCCGACACTTTTCAAAAATAGCCGGCAATGCCAATTACCGCACGTCGAAAGAAACGGCGCTTGCCTTCGCAATAGCGTTGCAGTTGGACTTCGACACGACGCAGGAATTTTTGGCGACGGCAGGCTACACTTTGACAAAAAATAATTTAGCCGACGTGATTGTAACTTTTTTCATTGAACGTAAAATCTACGACATTTTTCTTGTCAACGAATATCTGTACGAATACAAGCAACCTTTACTCGGCGGCTGAAAAAAATTTTATTTAACTTACTTTTTCTTGGCTTATGAACCTACTTGCTTTTGGCTTATTTAACCTACTTTCTTTTGGCGCAAAAGAAAGTAGCAAAGAAAACATGGCGCGTATGTAGTACGCTGACTTGGTTGGTAGTTTTAACTTTTACGTCCGCACAAAGTTTATAATGATTCCGGCGTTGACGTCCGCAGCTACGGTACATCCGCGCCGATTTTTTTATTTATTCAACACGCCCTTAAAAAAATTTTTTTGTCGCCTGCCATGCGTCCACTCCAAAAATTTATCTGCTAAAATTCGCGCATAAGGTAAATTTAGTAAGACGTTTTAAAAAATTTTAGTAAAACTTTTTGGAGGGAACAGCAATGAAAAATTTGACTGAAGTTGTATTTATTCTTGACCGCAGCGGATCCATGTCTGGTCTTGAATCCGACACTATCGGCGGCTTTAATTCCACGATTGAAAATCAGAAAAAATCCGAAAGCGACGTTTTGGTATCGACGGTGCTTTTCGACCATGAATCAATCGTCCTGCATGACAGAGTGCCGATTGCCGACATTAAGCCGATGACGGAAGAAGATTACCAGGTACGCGGTTGCACGGCGTTGCTTGACGCGATTGGTGACGCGATTAAACATATTAAAAACGTTCACAAGTACGCGCGTGAAGAGGACAAGCCTGCCAAAACGCTTTTTGTCATTACGACGGACGGCATGGAAAATTCAAGTCGCCGCTACGGCTACAAGGAAATTAAAGCGCTTGTCGAAAAGCAACAGAAAGATAACGGCTGGGAGTTCCTTTTCTTGGGCGCGAACATTGACGCTATCGACGTGGCGGGCAGTCTCGGCATAATGGCAGATCGCGCAGTAAATTACCACAATGACAGCGAAGGCACGGAGAAAAAATATCGCGCGGTAGATAATTTTATGTTGGCTTTCGCGGCGGCGCCTATGGGTTCAAGAGTTTCAAGCAGAAAATGGCGCAAAGAAGTTGACGAAGACTTTGAATCGCGTAAATAATTTAGCTTTTAGCCGGTGGCTTGTAGCTTATAGTTTATAGCAAGTAGCGGATAGCCGGTAGCGGGTAGAAGATATATTTTTACCGGCTACCGGATAATCACTAATAAGAGGAGTGATTTAAATGAGCATGCCGCATTATGGCGATCACATTTCCGTTGACAGAGGTCTTTACAGTCATCACGGCATTTATGTCGGCAAAGGTAAAGTAGTTCATTATGACAATGACTTGGGGATTTTGGGCAAGATAACCGGAATTGATGAACCGGAAGTCCGCAAAACTTCACTCAAAGAATTTCTTGACGGCAGTGACGAATACCGCGTACATTTGTACGACAGAAAAGGCAATGAGACGAGGACTTTGAAGAAACGCTACAGCGATTAAAATGTTTCAACGAATTTAAAGGGAGTGAATGTTTATGGGTAGAACGCGTTCGCCGAAAGAAACCGTTGACGCTGCAAATAGAGCGGTTGGCAAAAAAGGATATGATCTTGTTGACGGAAACTGTGAACATTTCGCATCAAAGTGCAAGACCGGTAAACCCCGTTCCAAACAAGTAGAAACTGTAGAATCCTTTGAGGCAGTTGACATTTTGTTTTTGCCGTACGCCTTGCCGGTGGCGATTAAAGAACATTTTTT
>JAFTEG010000259.1 GCA_017453765.1 Selenomonadaceae bacterium | reverse complement strand
TTAAGAATTAAGGATTAAGAATGTAGGATTAAGGATGAAGAATGAAGAAATTTTAAAATTAAAGGCGGAAGTTTTAAGCGACGTTGCGGAAATTTTTCAGCGCGTTGACGACGTTGCCGAATTTAATACGCGAAAAGTTTTAAATGCTATGCGCGAGTTGAAAGTTTCGGATGCGCATTTCAAAACGTCCACCGGCTACGCTTACGGCGATATCGGACGTGAAAAGTTGGACGAACTCTTTGCAAAGATTTTTAAAACCGAATCGGCGCTGGTGCGTACGCAATTTGTATCGGGGACTCACGCGCTTGCCGTTGCGTTATTCGGCGTACTGCGACCAAATGACGAAATGATTTCGGTAACCGGCGCGCCTTATGACACAATGCAGACGGTTATCGGTCACGCCGTGCAGTCAGCAGGTTCATTGAAAGATTTTGGCGTAGGGTATCGCGAAGTTGAATTGGGCGACGGCGCCGAATATTTTAACGCGATTAAAAATGCCGTGACGGCTAAAACTAAGTTGGCGCTGATACAAAAATCACGCGGCTACTCTGCGCGGAAGAGTTTAACCGTTGCGGACGTGGAAAAAATCTGCGCGGCGGTAAAGGCGGCTAATTCAAACTGCATTACCTTTGTAGATAACTGTTACGGCGAATTTGTAGAGACGCGCGAAGTGACGGAAGTCGGCGCGGATTTGGCGGCGGGAAGTTTGATAAAAAATATCGGCGGCGGCATTGCGCCAACCGGCGGCTACATTGTCGGCAGAAGGGATTTAGTCGAGCTTGCGTCATATAGATTAACGGCGCCTGGCATGGGTGCAGAACTCGGTGCAAGCTTGGGGACGCCGCGTCTTTTGTATCAAGGCTTGTTCATGGCGCCGCACGTCACCGCGCAGGCTTTGAAAGGCGCGATATTTGCGGCGGGAATTTTTTCAAAACTCGGCTACAAAACATTTCCACTGCCTGCAGATAAACGCGGCGACATCATTCAAGCGATAGAATTAAATTCGGCGGAAAGATTAACGGCGTTTTGCCGCGCGATACAAAAATATTCGCCGGTGGATTCGTACGCGGCGCCGGAGGCTTGGGATATGCCGGGCTATGAAGATAAAGTTATAATGGCGGCGGGTACGTTTGTACAAGGCGCGTCGATTGAACTCAGTGCGGACGGACCGCTTAGACAGCCGTACGCTGTATACTTGCAAGGCGGCTTGACATTTGAACACGCGCTTATTGCGATATGTGAAGCAGTGAGGGAGATTAGCTTAGAGCTTAGAGCTTAGAGCAACTACTAACTACTATCGATCCATCGATCCATCGATCTATCGATCTATCGATCCATCGATCTATCCACTAACTATGGACAAAAAAATAATTGCCAGCCTTATCGGCAGTGTCTTATTGGCATTCACGCTTACGTACAGCTTGCCGATTCTGTACGCAATTTTCGTAGAGCAATATTTCTACGCCGTAGCAATTTTTTCAGCACCGGCAATATTAACGGCGGCAATAAGCATGGCGCTTTATTCATACGGCAGAGGTCACCGGCGGCGTTTGCCGGTAACGGAATCAGCGCTTTCAATGCTTTTAATATATCCCGTTATCGCGGTGCTGGGAATGGTGCCTTTCCTTGTGACGGGATATCTTTCGCCGATTGACGCATTTTTGGAAACGGTTTCGGACGTGACGTCGGCAGGCTTGGGACTTATGCCGAATGATGCGCCGTACGTTTTGCGAATTTGGCAAAGCACGTTAATGTGGTTCGGCTCGCTGATATTTTTGGCAATTCTGGTGACGCTGATGCCGGAAGTCGGCGGCAGTTTCGGCTTGTCAATGACGTTGCAAGGCGGTCAACTTTTCAGCCCGCTTTTCGGACAGATGAACGCAATGGTAAAGCGTATGATTAAAACCTACACGGGCTTGACGCTGGTAAGCTTTACACTGTTCAAATTGGCGGGACTGAATTTTTTTGACGCGCTGTTAATGGCAATGCGCTGTATCTCTACCGGCGGCGGAAAATTTTTTCCGGGCGTTGGCAATGCCTATGTCGAGTATGCGGCGGCGGTATCAATGTTGCTTGCCTGCGGAAATTTTTTGCTTTATTATAGATTGATTCAGACTTTGCCGCCTCCGCGCAGAAATGAAAAGATAAAATTTTTTCAGCGCGTGAAAAATTATGTTAAGCGATTCCGACAAAATCTTTTCGACAACGTAAAAATTTTTTTCAAAAACTCGGAAGTAAAAACTTGCACGCTGATAATTTTGTTCAGCGTCATATTTATTTTATTCGCGGTACTTCTGCGCGGACATACCGTAGACGTGGAACTTGCACTGCGTTACGCGCTTTTTCATACGGTATCTTTTTTAAGTACGACAGGACTGACTTTAGAAATTAGCAACGTGCATGACTTTGACAAGTTCGTAGTTTTTTTAATGGCGGTATTCGGCGGCTGTATGGGCTCGGTGACCGGCGGCTTGAAAATGATGCGCGTATTGGTACTTTTTAAATCTGCGGCGGCGGAAGTCACGCGAACAATGCACCCGCATATGTTGACAAGCGTCCGCGTAAACGACAACGCCGTACCGCGTGAAACGGTGGGACGAATTACGGCATTTTTCTTTTTGTCCTGCTTTACGCTTTTTCTCTGCGCGGCGGTGCTTAGTTTTATGGAGCCGAAATTTTCAGAAGCCGTTGCAATGGCGGCGGTCTGCTTGACTAATGTGGGCTGTTTGCCGGAGCTTATCGACGCGAATAATTTTTTGCACTTATCTGACGTTGGAAAAATTTTTTGCGCGGTAATTTTGGTAGTGGGCAGGGTAGAAATTTTTGCGTTGCTGATTTTCATTGCCGGCTTTAACAGTAAACAGAGGTTAGTTAGGAGTTAGGAGTTTGTATACACTCTTCACTCTTCACTCTTCACTCCTTACTATGATATAATTAATGCCGATTTTTTTAATTGGAGGTTTGCTAATGAATTATCAAGAATTAATCATGTCACTTAAAAAATTTTGGGCAAATCAAGGTTGCCTGCTTGCCGAACCCTACGACATTGAAAAAGGCGCCGGCACAATGAGTCCTTACACATTTTTAAAAGTTTTGGGACCGGAGTCTTGGAACGTCGCCTACGTGGAGCCTTCGCGCAGACCTGCCGACGGACGCTACGGCGATAACCCCAACAGACTTTATCAGCATCACCAACTGCAACTTATCATGCAACCTTCGCCGGACAATATACAGGAATTGTACCTTGACAGTCTTGCCGCAATCGGTCTTGAAAAGGAAAAGCACGACATTCGCTTTGTCGAAGATAACTGGGAATCACCTACGCTCGGCGCATGGGGTCTCGGCTGGGAAGTTTGGCTCGACGGCATGGAAATTACGCAGTTCACCTACTTTCAGCAGGTTGGCAGTCAAGACATTAAACCTACCGCCGTTGAAATTACGTACGGGCTTGAGCGGCTCGCAATGTACATTCAAGGCGTGGAGAATGTTTTCGACATTAAATGGACGGACAACGTTACCTACGGCGACGTGTTTCATCAGAATGAGTTTGAACAATCCAGTTACGCCTTCGACTTGAGCGACGAAGATTTGTTGTTCGATCTGTTCGACAAGTACGAAGCCGAAGCCGTTCGCATCATCAAACTCGGTTACGTGCACCCCGCTTATGATTACGTTTTGAAGTGTTCGCATA
>JAFTEG010000258.1 GCA_017453765.1 Selenomonadaceae bacterium | reverse complement strand
ATACCAACGATAGTAGATAGAGTAATTCAGCAATGTGTGAAACAGGTGCTTGAACCGATATGCGAAGCAAAATTCTACTACCACTCATACGGATTCAGACCAGACAGAAGTGCTGAAAATGCAATAGCAAGATGTATGCAACTAATGCAAAATGCAAATATGCACTATGTAGTGGACGTAGATATTAAAAGATTCTTTGATAACGTATGGCATAGTAAGCTGATAAAGCAACTGTGGAGTATAGGAATCAGAGACAAGAAATTGTTAAGCATAATACGAACAATGCTAAAAGCACCAATAAAACTTCCAAACGGTGAAATTGAAATACCGACGAAAGGGACACCACAAGGCGGAATATTGTCACCACTGCTTGCAAATGTAGTATTGAACGAGTTAGACCAATGGATAAGTTCGCAATGGGAAAACTTCCCAATGCATAATCCATATAAAACCTACTACAGAAAGAACGGCGTTAAAGATAATTCAAGCCAGTACAAGCGTTTACGTGAAACAAGTAAGCTTAAGAATATATTCATTGTGAGATATGCGGAAGACTTCAAAATATTCTGCAGAAATGCAAGAGACGCAAACAAAGTATACCTCGCAGTGACAAAATGGCTTAAGGAGAGGTTGCACCTTGAAATAAGTCAGGAGAAGTCGAAGATAATAAATCTGCACAATAAGTATTCGGAACTTCTAGGATTCAAACTGAAAGTACAAAAGAAACGTAAAGCGCAGAAGGTTAAATGGACGGTAATATCACACATCAGCGATAAAGCTAAAGAAATGGCAATACAAGACATAAACGCGGCATTCAAGAAGTTGCTTGATACAAGCGACGAAATGAAACAGTATCAAGCAATAACGAGGTATAACAGCTGATATGGGCAACAAAACTGTTAATAAAAATTTAGACAAAGTTGCATAAAATTATACTGAAGTATAGATTTATAACAGAATATGATAGAGATTTAAACGCCGCTTAACTTAACAAATTATAAACTCTGAGAAATTTCACGAAGAAGAAACCTCAGATGTGTACCTATCGCTACTAGGGAATTTAAGCCTGTGGAGCGTCAAAAAAACGCGAGTAGCTACGGCAAAAGCGGACGCGTTGAAACAGGAAGATATTTCGTGAGGAATATCATAGTATAATTATGTACCACTTCTTTCAAGAATGTATATATTTATCGTAGCGGACTGCACAACTACTATCACTTGGCAACAATGGTATCCGAAGACTTCAACAATATTGAATGGAAGATAGGACGGAAAGTCAAAGACCAACTAAAAAGACAGGGCGCGACTCAAAGTCTTAAGGGTAGAGGAAAAGACGGAAAGGTTAAAGACGAAATAGAAAAGCGATACGGCAAATCAAAAAGAGTCTGGTATTTGAGAGGGCACATCATAGTACCTGTAGGATACGTAAGGACGCATAACGCTTTATCAAGAGACAGAGCAATTAACCGCTACACGGAGGAAGGACGCAAGAAACGACACGAAAATCTAGAAATGGATTTGCGAGTTATGCTGTGGCTAATGAGAAATCCAACTGTAGGAAGCAGTGTCGAATACGCAGACAATAGAATTGCTATCTATTCAGCGCAAAAAGGGAAATGTGCGGTAACGGGAACAGAATTAAAAATCGGAGAAATACACTGCCACCACATAAAACCACGAAGTAAAGGCGGCACAGACAACTACAAAAATTTAATCCTGATAACTGAACCCGTGCATAAACTGATACACGCAACAAAAGAAGAAACCATTCAAAGTTATATAGAGGTCATCAACCCGAATACAAAACAACTGATTAAGATAAACGAACTTAGGAAAGAGGCCGGACTGAAAAGTATAGCCTAGCAGAAAAACAAAATCGTATAAGAATGTGTAAGCTGAAATTGAAATTGTATAAATCCTTAGTTGATAGAACGCCGTATGAGGGGAAACTCTCACGTACGGTGTGGAGCGGGGGAAAACTTGGAGATAACATCAAAGAGTTACCTATCGCTATTGACCGGCGACGTGACAAGTTGGAACGACTCAAAACGCTCCGAAGAATCAGAACGCGTAAAACACAACGTTTTTGCCTAATTCATTAACTTAATCCAAAATTAAAAAATCCTTCGCACAAAAATTTTCCTTGTGTTGAAGGGTTTTTTAGTTTATGATATTGACGCTTAAGTTATAATTTACAAAATTAAATTATAATCTATAAAAAAATTTTTGGAGGGTGAAAGCTTTGCTTGAAACTTTGAAAAGAGCAGTGAACATCTTCGACTTGTTAATACTTGCAGGCGCCGCGTATCTTTTGACGCGCTTTGATTATTCCAACCTGCAAATTTCCGACATAATTTACCTTGTCGGCTTTATCTTGTGGCTTATAATGTTTTTCGTCCGCATTTTCATTGTCTACAAGAACGGCGAGAAAAAATGACTAAGGCAATTTTCTTTGACATTGACGGTACACTACTTGACGGCATAGGCGGCATTACTTCCATTACTGACAGAGTTAGAGCCGCGCTGAAACGTCTGCAAAGTGCCGGTCACTACATTTTCATCGCGACGGGGAGACCTTATGCCTTCCTGCAACGCGAAATTTTAAATTTCGGCTTTGACGGCTTTGTACTGCTTAACGGCGCCGTTGTCATGCTTGACGGCAAAATTATTTTTAAACAGGCGCTTGACAATGCCGACGTGAAAAAAATTTGCGATTACGCCGTATCTGAAGGCATTGAATACATGCTTGAAGGTCATCCGCAAGTTTATTTTCGGCGTGAGTTTAAAGCCGTTGAAGATTTCTTTCACAAAATCAATGTGGATTACTCCGACTTCGTGCGCGATTTTGAAATTGACGACGCGGTAACGTACAAGATTGAGTGCGTGACTTTTCGCAAGGACGTTGATAATCTCGACGTGATTTATAAAAAAATTCTTGCGACGGAAGGTTTTACCGGCTGGTCCGATCCTTTCCGCTTTAAAAGCCTTGAAGTCTCGTCAAACAAAATTACTAAGGCGGAAGGTATTTTTTGCATGCTGAATTATATCGGCGTTGATGTGAAAAATTCCTATGCATTCGGCGACGGTTATAATGATATCCAAATGATTGAGCGCGCAGGTACCGGAATTGCTATGGGTACGGCGGGCGAAAATCTTAAATGTAAAGCCAAATTTGTTGTGCCGAGTGTACATGAAGACGGGGTTGCCATTGGTATAGAAAAATATGTGTTGTAGACTGGATCGATGGATTTTTGGATCGATGGATTTTTGGATCGATAGATCGATGGATCGATAGATCGATGGTTTTCTATCGATCTAACCACTATCGATCTATCGATCTAACCACTATCGATCTAGCCACTATCGATCTATCGATCTAGTCACTATCGATCTAAAAAGGAGTGGTTGAATGAGGAAACTTTTCTTATTGCCGCTGATTCTTCTTACTCTCTTTTTCAGCGGTTGCGGCTCATCGTCCAAAAATTCAGCGGACGTTGAACCTAAGGCAGAAAATTCAAGTGAAACTAAAACAGAGGCTTCAAGTAAAGATTTTAAAGCCGATTTAAAAATTACCATGCTGAACGTCGGGCAGGGCGATTCATTTCTGATTCAAACTTCGACGCAGAATATTTTAATAGATACTTCCGATTCGGACGAACGCTCCAAACTTGTAAGCGAACTTGACAAAGCCGGCGTTACGACATTCGACAAAATAATTTTGACGCACCCGCACGCTGATCACATTGGCGGCATTGAAAAACTGCTTAAGGACGACAAGTACACCGTCAAAGAAGTTTACGACAACGGCATTGCCTCCACGTCGAAACTTTATCAAAACTCCGTGAAAGAAGTTAAAGCCGAAAAAATTAAGTACGCAAACTTAAAGGCGGGCGAAACGGTTGACTTCGGCGGCGGCGTTAAATTCGAGGTGCTTTACCCTCCCCAAAGTCTTGTCAAGGACGTGAACGGCGGCAAGCAGAAAACTGATCCGAATAATGAATCAATCGTCGGACGTCTTGTCTACAAAGATTTTACCATGATGTTCACCGGCGACGCGGAATTAAAAGTGGAAAGCGAAATTTGGCAGGATTTTGACGAAAAGAAACTTAAAAGACGTATCCTTAAATCCGGTCATCACGGCAGCCGCACTTCCTCTTCTGAAAACTGTTTGCGCGTAGTTAATCCCGAATACGTTTTAATTTCAGCCGGCGAACCTACCGATAAACGCGGCGGCAACACCTATGGTCACCCGCACCTTGAACCGTTGCAAACTTACTTGGATGCGGGTATTCCCGCCGACCACATTCTTTGGTCATGGAAAAACGGCACCGTTGTAATTAAAACCGACGGCAAAAATTTTTCCGTGACGCCGGAACATAAGGAAGATTGGGTTAAATCATGGATAAAGGAAAAGAAGAAAAAATAAATTTTGACGCTAACTCCAATGCTACAGATAACGTCGACTCCAATGCTGACACTAACTCTAACATTAACGCTGATTCTAACATTGAAAGTGGCGTCGATGAAAAAATTGTCAGCGTCTACCTTGACAGGATTGAAGAATTGGAGGACGGCACGGCGGAGGCGGTTTTGTTTATCGACGAAGGCGGCGAAGAATATTCCGCGCAGATTAACCTGCCTTCCACCTGCTTGCCGGAAAACGTAAGCGACGGCGACTACTTGACGCTGAAAATTTCCTACGACGCCGCTAAAACTCAAGCCGCATTGGAATCTGCGCGGCAACTTTTAAACGACTGAATCTTAAGCAACTGAATCTAACGATATAAATCGGAGGAGATTGTATTTGATTAAAAAGATTTTCGGACTTCTCACCTTAATGTTGATGTTCACTTTGACAATGTTTTCTACGGCAGAGGCGGCACGAGCTAAAGCCGAGTTGTTGAATATCTTTGCATACAATTTGGACAGAGAAACGGTAAGAATACAGATTGACTATCGCGGAAAATTGGACGATGCCGACATAGATTTAAATGCGTCCGGCGAAGTAATGACGTTAAGTCTTAACGACACGGCGCCCGGCAGAATCAGCCGAATTATTGAACGCAACATTCAAGCAAAAAATACTATCGGCAATGTTTCCGTAAGCCGTGATAACAGTAACCGCCTGCAACTTAAATTCGACATGATAATTGACTTTGACGCGGACGGCTACACGGCAAAATTTTCACGCGGCAACACCGAAGGTAAAACGTTTTCGCGTATGATAATTGACGTTGAAAAGAAAAATAAAACGTCACCGCGTCCCAAAGGCAGTGTAAGCGGCGATTTAAGCGGACGCATAATTGTTCTTGACGCAGGTCACGGCGGCTCCGATAACGGCGCTGTAGGACCGAGCGGCTTGACTGAAAAGGAAGTCACTTTGGCAGTTGCCTTAAAGACGGAAAAACTTTTGGCGGATAAAGGCGCCGAAGTCATTATGACGCGTCGCTACGATATGGACGTTGCGTCGGCTAATGCGTCGAATACCGCTGAACTCGGTGCACGTGTTAATAAAGCGCCGGGCAATGCCGAAATTTTTATCAGCATTCACTGCAACGCCTTTTCAAATCCCAATTCAAACGGTATGGAAACTTTCTACTATTCCGGCAGTGCTGAAAGCTATCGTCTTGCCGCTCTGCTGAATGAAGAGTTGCTCAACTACGGCGGCTTGAACAATCGCGGCGTAAAGTCAGCTAATTTCTACGTCATAAAGCATACCCGTTGCCCTTCGTCGCTGATTGAGCTTGCCTTCATTACCAACTACGAGGAAGAACGCCTTTTGGCGAGTGACGAATATCAAGAAAGACTTGCACAGGCAATAGTTGCCGCCATTGACAGATTTTTCAACGAATAATTTTTAGGAGGAAATATTTTACCTTATGAAAAAGATTTTGATATCGGCAATGACTGTACTGCTGCTTTTAACTGCGGGGTGCGAAAAACAGCCCGGTCCCGACGTAAAGCCGCCTGACGAAACTAAGCAGGCGCAAAATGTCACGACGCCTGACAAAAAGGTTGATACTAAAAATGACGATACTTCAAAGGTTGAGGCATCGTCGAACGACAATAAGGTTAAGTCTATGCAAATCACAGTTTACTATCCCGACCAAGCAGGTATGTCACTGATTCCGGTTAAGCGCGAAATTAAAATTACGGAAGACAGCCAAAAATATCTTGCCGCCGTGAATTGTCTGCTTGACCAGCCGAAGGAAGAAGACCTTACAAAAATTTTTCCGAAGGGCGCGAAGATTAAAAGCATTACCCTTGACAAAGACACTGCCGTTGTAGATTTGGATTCCGGCATAACGAAAAACTTTGTAGGCGGCTCAACCGGCGAAGAATTTTTGATAAATTCGGTTGTCGACACTTTGACGGAGTTTAACGAAGTAAAGCAGGTACTGTTTCTGTTTGACGGCAGGGAAGTTGAAACATTGGCGGGGCATATGGATTTAAGCGAACCGATTAAGCGGTAATTGCCGACAGGTAAATTTTGAAGAGTCTCCCTGCACAAGGGCGGCTCTTTTTTGAATTAAGGATTAAGGATGAAGAATTAAGGATGAAGAATTAAGAATGTATAATTAATTCCTAAAACCTAGACAAAAGGAGATGTTT
>JAFTEG010000257.1 GCA_017453765.1 Selenomonadaceae bacterium | reverse complement strand
TAGGCTAAAAAAATAATCATTTATCTGAAATAAAAACCTCTAAACTTTAGCCGATTGATTCCACGCAACTTGACACTGCCGAAAATCAATTTGACATTTACAAGCCGCATTAAAGCTGATAAAATTATTTTTATCACATAAAGAATTTTTTAAGGAGGGTTCTAAGTGGACAGCAAAGTTTTGTTTAACGTGCAGTACGGACTTTTCGTCCTCAGCTCAAATTGTGACGGCAAGGACAACGCCTGCATTATTAACACCGTGACGCAGGTGACCGCCGCGCCGATTTCTAAGGACAGAATTTCTATCTGCGTCAACAAAAAAAATTTCACGCATAACATGATTGCGCAGTCGAAGAAATTCACCGTGTCGATTATCAGCGAAGGTGCAAACTTTGACCTCTTCAAACACTTCGGCTTTCAATCCGGCAAGGACGTCGACAAGTTCGCGGACTTCGACAAGGTTAAACGCACTGTCAACGGTACGCTTGCCGTGACGGACGGGACAAACTCTTACATCAGCGCTAACGTCATTCAGCAGGTTGAACTTGATACGCACTCAATTTTCATTGCGGAAGTTGTCGACATGGAAAAACTCAGCGACGTGCCGTCAACCACGTACAATTTCTATCAAGCACACATTAAGCCGAAACCCCAGCCCGTTAAAAATACGGCGGACGGTAAAACGGTTTGGCGTTGCAGAATTTGCGGCTATGAATAAGTCGGCGATGAAATTCCCGCCGATTTTGTCTGCCCGATTTGCAAGCACCCTTCCACCGATTTTGAAAAAGTTGTCCCAGTTGCAGAAAATACCGGCGCGAAAAAATCTTTGAAAGGCACAAAGACTGAACAAAATCTGCGCGACGCCTTTGCCGGCGAATCGCAAGCACGTAACAAGTACACCTACTACGCGTCCGTTGCAAAGAAAAACGGCTATGAACAAATTGCCGCGCTGTTTTTGAAGACGGCGGAAAATGAAAAGGAACACGCAAAACTTTGGTTTAAGGCACTCGGCGAATTGGGCGATACTGCGGAAAATCTTTTGCACGCGGCGGAAGGCGAAAACTTTGAGTGGACGGACATGTATCCTAAAATGGCTGAAGAGGCGGAGGCGGAAGGTTTTACCGAATTGGCTCAACAATTCCGTGACGTTGCCGCGATTGAAAAGCATCACGAAGAGCGCTACCGCAAACTTTTGAAAAATGTCGAGGCGCAGGAAGTTTTCAAAAAAGCCGGTGTACAAATTTGGGAATGCCGTAACTGCGGTCACCTTGTCATTGGTACTGCCGCGCCGGACGTTTGCCCCGTTTGTTTCCACGCGCAGAGCTACTTTGAAATTAACGCCGAAAATTATTGAGTAGGGAAGAGGGATTAGGGAAGAGGGAAGAGAAATTATCTCCAAGCTCTAAGCTCTAAGCTAATAAACAAGGAGCAGGGATTATCACGAAAAATTTTGTTGATACGCATTGCCACTTAAATGACGAAAAATTTTCCGCCGATTTAGACGAAGTTGCAAGCCGCGCTGAAAGTGTCGGCGTCACGCGAATTATAAATTTCGGCGACACTTTGAAAAGTTCCGCGCAGGTTATCAGCCTTGCAGAAAAATTTGCAGGTATGTTCGCAGGCGTCGGCGTTCACCCTTCGGAAATTGAAAACTTCGACGAAAATAATTCTGTTGAAAAAATCGCCGAGCTTGCCGCGCAGAAAAAAGTTATCGCTATCGGTGAAATTGGTCTTGACTATCACTGGGAAAAAGATTCTGCCGTAAGATTGGAGCAACAAAAAACTTTTATTCAGCAGCTTGACATTGCGCGGCAGTTTAATTTGCCGGTATGCATTCATGAGCGTGACGCGCACGGTGACGCGCTGAAAATTTTGCAACGTGAAGCTAAGGGACTGCGCGGCGTCTTGCATTGCTATTCCGGCAGTTTGGAAATGGCGCGGGAAATTTGGAAAATGGGCTGGCTTATCGGCATTGACGGTCCCGTAACTTTCAACAACTCGAAAAAGTTATGGGAAGTGGTAAAGGCGGCGCCTCGTGAAGTTATGCTGATTGAAACCGATGCGCCGTACCTTGCTCCCGTACCTAATCGCGGCAAGAGAAATGAACCTGCTTTCGTGGTTGACGTGGCAAAAAAAATTGCCGAACTGCGCGGCGAAGATTTAGACGACGTTGCAGAGTACACGACGCATAACGCTGAAAATCTGTATTTTAACGCGCTGAAAGATTTTAATTAGCGTGACTTTAATTTAACGCGACTGTAATTCACGCGTAAAACTTTTTCCGTCTGAAGGCAGAAATTTTTTTAATGTTTCAGCTATAAATCAGGCGAAAAAGTTATAATAAATTTAGAGGGTTTTAATTTGTGTTTAAAATTTAGAGGGGTTGGTTTTTGGTATGCATTTTTTCCGAACGTTAGCGATGGCATTGGTGTTGGTTTTTGTAAGTTCTACGGCACTTGCGGCAGAATTCAGAATGGGTGATGAAGGCGCGGATATTGCGGAAATTCAAGGGCAGTTGATTGAATTGGGCTACGATCTTGTTGCAGACGGTTCATTCGGGCCTGCAATGGCGGACGCGGTAAAATCTTTTCAAGCGTCACGGGGAATTTATCCCGACGGCATGGTTGGACCGGAAACTTACGCGGCACTTTTGGGACGTGATATGCCTGAAATCAGTCGCGGTTCAAACGTTATCGCACGCAGAATTATCAGCGGCGCAATGCAGTATATCGGCGTCCCTTACGTTTTCGGCGGCACGACTCCCTACGGCTTTGACTGCTCCGGCTATGTCAAGTACGTTTTCGCGCAGGCAGGCATTTCACTTCCCCGCACTGCCGACGCCCAGTACGAAGTAGGTACGCCTGTTTCAACTTACGAGCTTATACCCGGCGATATGGTTTTCTTCACAACCTACACTTACGGCGCGTCGCACGTTGGAATTTATCTCGGTGACGGAAATTTCATTCACGCAAGTTCAAGCAGCGGCGTTATGATTTCTTCACTTAACAGCTCCTATTGGAGTTCACATTACATTGGATCAAGAAGAATACTTTAAAATTTATTCCATAAAAAAATTAAAGCCGACTCTTAAGAGTTGGCTTTTTTTGTTTGCGTTATTTTAAGTTGCCGATTTAAAATTTAATTGCCGGTTGAAAGGTTAATCTCCGGTAGAAAATTTTTCTGCTACGGCAATGTTATCTTTATCAAGCTGATTTTCTTCGCCGTACAACTCGGTATATTTGTCACGGCAGTACAAAACTTTTTTCACGTAATTTCGTGTTTCGTCAAAAGGTATGGCGTCAACGTCAGAAAAATTTTTACGCCAGCCGTTTTTGTCCATCCAGTGATGCACGTTGCCGCGTCCCGCATTGTACGCCGCCAGCGCTAAGATATCGTTGCCGGAAAATTCGTATTCAAGCTCCGATAAATACCAAATGCCGTACTTGATATTAGTGTCGGTGTTATGAAGTTTGTTTATTGACGGCGGCTCTTCGTCAAGTTGGTACGCGATCCAATTTGCGGTCTCCGGCATTATTTGCATTAATCCTACAGCCCCGCTTTTTGACAAGGCGCCTTCTGCAAAGTTGCTTTCCACTTTCATTACCGATATCGCCAAAAATCTGTCCACTCGGTAACGCGCCGCGTGTTCTTCGATTTTGTCACGGTACGGAAAGGGATATAAAATTTTTTGCGCCGTCGGTAAGCGAATTACCGCGCAGATTAGTAAAAATATGACTATGACTGTTACAAAAACTTTTGTATTGACTTTTGGCAAGGTTAATCACTTCACTTCACGGAAGGTAGACGAATCTCTTCCGCATTAAATTTAAAATTTGTTTGAGAATTTTTATTTTAAACTGACCGGTGTCAATCACGACATCTGCGCGGGCGGCAATTTCATCAGCGGACATTTGCGCGTTGATTCGTGCAACCGCCTCTTGCCGCGTCATGCCGTCACGTGCCATAAGACGCCGTATTTGCAATTTGCGCGGAATGTACACCGCCCAAACTTCGTCAACCAAAATGTCCCAGCCCGCCTCGAATAAAAGCGGGACTTCCAAAACTACAAGAAATTCACCGTCAGCCGCGCACTGTGTCAAAAAATCCCGCGCACGATTTAAAAGCACAGGGTGTGCTACGGAATTTATCCCCTGCCGCTCACTTTCATCGTTGAAAATAATGTCGGCGATAATTTTATTGTTAAGCTGCCCGTCCTCATTTACAACGATTTTGCCGAAGTGTTGCACGTAGCTTGAATACAGTGAACCGCCGTATTCTAAAAGCTCTTTGGTTACTTTGTCAATATCTAAAGTTTTTGCGCCGAAATTTCGGAGTTCGTCTGCAATGGAAGATTTCCCGCAAGCTATGGCGCCCGTCAATCCTATTATATG
>JAFTEG010000256.1 GCA_017453765.1 Selenomonadaceae bacterium | reverse complement strand
GCCGTGTGATCGTTTTCAGCGTGCATAATCAAAAGCGGCATTTTAATTTCCGGCAGAAGTTTTTTCACTTCGTCGACAAGCGTCAAAAATTCGTGTACGCATACAAGCGGAAATTTTCTGTACGTCTTATTCACGGCAGGCGGGACATTTTTCAGCCTTCTACGCGGCTTGACGATAAATAAACCTTCACACTCACTGCGCGGCGGCAACGTCTCAATGTGAAAATCTTCGCTTATGAAAAACGGCGCCGACAGCGTGACGATTTTGTCAACCGGCTTAACGGCGGCAAGCTTTAAAGTTAAAAGCGCGCCCATTGAGTGACCGACGACAAAAATTTTTTCGCAGAAATTTTTCAGTAACGCGTAGCCGTCAAGCACCGAGTTGAACCAATCGTCAGCATTTTTGCGGCTTAAATCTTTTTCATCAGTGCCGTGACCTTCAAGGCGTACGCCTAAGACCGTGAAACCTGCGCGGTTTAAAAATTCGCCGAGCGGCAAAAGTTCAGCGGGCGAACCGGTAAAGCCGTGAATAAGCAGTACGCCGACTCTTCCGCCGCCAAAAAAAAACGGCTCCGCACCTTCAATTATCAACGTGAAAATTCATCCCTTTGTTAGCTTGTAGCTTTTAGCAACTACTTACTTTTCACTCTTCACTTTTCACTCTTCACTACGATGTCATTTTTGCAATGATAAGCGTGATAATGCCGAAAAGTATTCCCAGCACTACGGTGGCGCGTGCCAAAAGCGCGTCCATTCCGCGCACTTTGCCGGTAAAAACCGTGTCCGAGCCGCCGTCCATTCCGCCCATGCCTGCCGACTTCGCCTCTTGACCGAGTATCACGCCGATAAGCGAAATTGCAACTATCGCGTCCAACACCATTAAAAACGTCAACAAATTCACCAACTCCGATTAATCGCTTTAAAAATTTTTCAGCGATTATATCACACGTTGCAAGGTTAGGGAATAGGGGGTTAATTCATTCAAACCTTTTCAAAAGTTGAACGGCGGCATTAATCACGGCGGCGGGCTTAATTTTATAAAGGCAGTTCGGCGTTGGGTAGGACGGACATTTTTCAGGCGGAATTTTGCAAGGACAGCACGGCTCATTGCTTGAAAGGGGAATTGCGTTGGGATTAAGCGGACGCCAGCGAGTTACGGGAGTGCAACCGAAAATCGTAATCATCTTACCGCCGGTAGTTGCCGCAATGTGCGCCGAACCCGTGTCTACCGTGATAAATAAATCCGTGCGCCGAAAAATTTCTGCCAAATCGGTGAGTGACGTTTCGCCGCAAAAATTGTAAACCTCCGCGTGCATACCGCTCATAACTTCAGCGGCGTACTCTTTGTCGGACGGCGCGCCTACAATGAAAAATTCCGCGTCGTACCTTTCGGCAAGCGCGTTGACAACTTCGACAAAATATTCTTTCGCCCAAGTATTAAGCTCAAAAGTTCCCTTGACGCAGAGCGCAATTTTAAATTTTTCACGCGGAAAGTAGGCAAGCAACTCTTTAGCCTTAGGCGAAAAAGTTTTTGGAAATTGCGGCGTGCCGTGACCTTCGATATTAAAAAATTTGCGCACAATTTCTTGATACGTTTCAGCTTGATGAGTTTGATTAAGATCGTGCGTAATTTTTACAATGTCCGTGTAAAGAATGGTGACGCGGCTTTTATTGTCGTCAAAAACTTTAGAAGGTCCCACGCGAACGGGTATGCCTGCCATAAAAGTTAAAAGCGCCGGTCTTAGTTTGCGGTCGAATGAAATTGACAAGTCAAACTTCCGCCGTTTAATTTCGCTCAGCATTTGGCGCGTCTGCTTAAACGTGCTGACTTTCGGCTTGTAGTCAAAAACTATCACGTCGTCAATTACGGGGTTGTCAATCACCGCGTCTTTGACAGCGGCTTTAACCAGCGCCGTAATTTTTACGTCGGGAAAAGTTTTTTTGATTAAGTCAAGCGCGGCGGTTGTCAGTACCACGTCGCCCAAATTTACAAGCATATTGACTAAAATATTTTTTTATTTCATTTAAAATGCCTTAATTCTACATTCTTAATTCTTAATTCTGCATTAGCCCGCAGTTGTCCGCAGGCGGCATTAACGTCGGCGCCCATTTCCTTGCGTACGGTGACATTAATGCCATGCGTTAAGAGGAAGTGAAAAAATTTCTGCGCGGCGTTATGCGTCGGCGGCTTGAAATTTCTTTCGTCAACGGGATTAACCGGAATTAAATTTACGCTTGCAAGTTGACCGTCCAAAAGTTTAGCCAACTGCCGCGCATGCTCCTCCGTGTCATTGACGCCGCCCAAAAGTATGTATTCGTACGTCACGCGCCTGCCGGTAACTTCAGCGTACTCTGCACCCGCTTTTAAAACTTCTTTCAAGTTGAACGCGGCATTAATCGGCATAATTTCCGAGCGCAGTTTGTTTGTCGGCGCGTGCAGTGAGATTGACAGCGTGACGGGAATTTCTTCATCAATCAGCTTGCGAATGGCGGGGACAATGCCGCAGGTTGAAATTGTCACCTTGCGATAGCTTAGACCAAGCGTGTACGGTTCGTGCAGTAGGCGTAGCATTTTTACTACGTTGTCGTAATTTACCAGCGGTTCACCGGTTCCCATTATTACAAGCGTGTCAACTTTTTGATTCGTAGCACGCAGAAAGTTTTGTATAAAAATAATTTCGCCGAGCATTTCGGCGGCAGTTAAATTTCTGTCCAAGCCTTTCAATGTCGACGCGCAGAATTTACAGCCCATTGCGCAACCTACCTGCGTCGAGATACAAACGCTGTTGCCGTAATCGTGCCGCATTAAAACCGTTTCAACCGTCGCGCCGTCCGAGAGTTTAAGTAAAAATTTTGTCGTCAAGCCGTCACTTGAATCCAGTTGCTTTACACATTGCGGCAGTTGCACAAAATATTTTTCGGCAAGTTCGCCGCGCAGATTTTTTGAAAGGTCATTCATTTCGTCGAACGAAGTCACGCCGCGCTGATAAATCCACGCCGCAATTTGTTTGGCGCGAAATTTCGGTAGTGGCGCCAATTCCTTTTCAAGTTCGGCAAGCGTCAAGCCGAATAAATTTTTCTTTTCCAAGTTATTCCTCATTTCATTTAAGTTAGTGAATAGTGATTAGTAATTAGGGCGTGTTGATTAAATCAAGTTTCGATAAATTCTTAGGGTTTTTTAACTTACTTTTTCTTTGGCGCAAAGAAAAAGTAACAAAAAGAAACATGTCCGCAGAAGT
>JAFTEG010000255.1 GCA_017453765.1 Selenomonadaceae bacterium | reverse complement strand
TGCTACCTCTGATATGTAAGAAAAAGCTTTATCGTTAAAGGCGCGGCGTATCTCTTCGCTCATGCTATTTGCTCCGATAAAAAGCAAGAACCACATCATATCATAGAAGGTCACTTTGCGCTTGCGAGTAAAATCTTTTTGCGGATTAGCGATATATTGGGCTTTATTACTTTCCATTTCTTTTAAGATTGTTTGCAACTTTTCTATGGGATTCATTTTATAACAGTCCTTTCATGACTATCATAAAATTTTTTTCCCTTTTCGTTAAGTTAATGCCATTGCCCATTTTGGTCAGACCGATACCGCTTTTTTCAACCGGCTTTTTCAGAATTTCTCCGAGCGTGCAACAAAATTTGTTGAATGATTATCCCGCTTGCTTGAAGGTAATTAACGCGAAAAAAAATATTTGCCGCGTCAATCTCAATGACATTTGGCGTAAGAGTTATCAAGATTACTCTTTCCCGCAATTTAAATACCTGCTTTACACGAATAACGCTGACTTGGATTTTAATCAACGCTATTCAATGGAGCAGGCACTTTGTGTGACGATAGATTTACTTAACAATTACAAAAAACATTTTGAGTCCGTGACAAATGCTTTGCGCAAAATAATTTCTTTTAGTCAAAGGCAAAATAATCAGCTTTCGACAAATGACATTACGCAAAGTTTAAAGGACGGCTTGAAAATCAGCGAATACAAGGCAGAATCAATTTGCAACGTTTTCTTGTCATCTCTTGAGCCTTACAATGCATTTAATAACAAAATGAATGCGGTGGCGTCACGATACGTAAGCAACAGCGGCGAGGCAAGATATTCTTTTAAAAGCGGCATTTAAGAAAATGATTTTTCAAGCGCAGACATTTGGGACATTTTGGAAGATTATTTTCTTGGCTTGACGCCTAAAAAAAGTTTGATGACTTTAAACAGCTGAAAAATTTTATCACAAACAAAAAAGGTAAAGGCGTGGGATTAAATCCTGCTAACCTTTACCTTTTTTATTCACTCCTCACTCTTCACTCCTCACTCTTCACTCCTCACTATTTTTAATATTGCTTAGCAGACTTTTCAGCTTGTCAATGAACTCGTCGCCGCCTGTTTGAAATTTCACTTCGACGCATATCACGTAAATTGGAATGCTCCAATCAGCCTTCGCCACTTCGTCCGGAATTTTTACGGCGTCTTTTTCCGTCATTACAATAGCCTCCGCGCCGAGAGCGTCCGCCTGTTCCAAAACGTCCTGCATTTCATTCATGGTGTATTCGTGGTGGTCGGGGTAGCGTAAACTTTCCAAAACTACGGCGCCTAAATCCCTCAGCGTGCGTTCAAATGACGCGGGATTACCAATCGCAGAAACCGCCATAATCTTTTTGCCTACGACATTTGCAACGTCAACGCCTTCTTGCGATAAATCGTCGAACCAATCAGCCAGCGTCAAAAATCTGCGCGGCTGATGAATGCTTTCAACAATATGCGCCTTGTTGTTGTACTTGTGAACCGTGTCGCGAATATATTCGCAAGCGCCTTTTTCAGCCTGATCAATTTTTGTTATAAGGCAGACGTCAGCGCGGCTTATATGTGAAATGGATTCGCGAAGTGTTCCGCGCGGCAAAATGTAACCGTTGCCAAACACGCTAACCGCGTCGACAAGCAAAATATCTAAGTCGCGTTCAAGCTGCCAATGCTGGTAACCGTCGTCCAAAATTGCAACTTCCGCGCCGAAATGTTCAATCGCGTATTGACCGGTTACAGCCCTTTCCGCGCCGATTAAAACCGGTACGCCCGGCAAGTGCTTAGCCAACATATACGCTTCGTCACCTGCCTCCGATGCCGACATTAAAATTTTTTCGCCGTCCGAAACTACGCCGACTTCGCCGCGCCAATTCGCACGGTAGCCGCGATTTAAAATTACCACTCTGTAACCTAAATTTAAAATTTCGCGCGCCAACCTCTGTGCAGTGGGAGTCTTACCCGTGCCGCCGACTGTTATATTACCTAAACTTATTACGAAACAGTCGAGCTTATCCTTGCCGGAAATTCCAAATTCGTAACCCCAAAGCCGAATGTTAATCAGCGTCGCGTAAACCAAAGAGAAGGCGTACAAAATTCCCATAACAATGTGCATGGAAATGCCGTGAACTTCCTTGCTGTGAATGAGGTGAACAAATTGCGTTTGAAAGTTTTCAACCTTCTGCGTAGTATGCGGACGCTGGGTATTTTCCCATGCTTCATACTCTGTCAACATTTTTCTGAGCAGAATGGCTGATTTACGTGAGGCGCCGCGATTTTCTTTGACAATTTTAAGCGTCTCTTCTTCAAGTCGTCTTCTGCGCGCAGGATCGTCAAAAAGCTTTTTAACCTGCTCCACCAATTCTTCGGGACTGTTGACCGTAACGCAGGCGTCACGATTTTTGAAAAGCGCGTGAGTGTCCTTAAAATTTTCCATATGATGACCGACGATAATGGCTTTACCATGCGCCGCCGGTTCCAAAATGTTATGTCCGCCGTGCGTGACGAGGGAGCCGCCTACATAAATCACGTCACCGATACTGTAAATTTTTCCCAATTCGCCAATCGTATCCAAAATTATAATGTCTTCGTTTTTCGAGGGACCCTTTTGCAGTTCCGTCCTGCGTCCTACGGTAAAGCCGGCACTCTTACAAAGGCTGACAACTTCACGAGTACGCAAAAGTTCACGCGGCGCTATGACAAGCTTAATTTCGGGATGCGTTTCGCGTACGGCTTTAAATGCGGCTAAAATATAATCCTCTTCCCCGCGATGAGTACTGCCTGCAAGCAAAATTCCTTCCGCATGCTCCATACCCATTTCCGCCAAAATTCTTTCACGTTCAACCGGCGTCACGTCAGTATAAGTTTGGTCAAATTTCGTGTTGCCGGTAACAGTCACCAAATTTTTCGGCGCGCCCAATTCCAAAATATAATCGGCGTCGATAGATGACTGCATGGCAAAAAGTTTAACCGTGCGAATCATATCGGTTAAAATCGAAAACATATACTTGTAGCGGCGGACGCTTTTTTCAGAAATTCGCCCGTTCACCATCATAACGGGAATGTGAAGTTGCCGCGCATTTTTTAAAAAGTTCGGCCACAATTCCGTTTCCACCGGCAAGAATACGCGCGGATGTATTCGGCGCAAGACCATTGCCGCGATGAACGGTAAATCCAGCGGAAAATAAATTATGCTGTCCGCGTCCTTTATGATTCGGTTAGCCATTTCGTAGCCGTTCGTTGTCACGACTGAAACTAGAATAGGTGACTTGGGAAATTCCTGTCGAAATTCTTTTATCAGCGGACTTGTGGCGACAATTTCGCCGACCGACGCCGCGTGTACCCATATGCAATTTTTTTTCGCAACGGGACGAAGTGCGCCTTTTGGAAAGATGCCTAAACTCTGCTTGATTCTTTCGACAAAGCCTTTTTCGCGTACCGATCTTACCAAAAAGACGGGGATTATTATTATTACGACAAATACTGCCGCGAGATTGTACAAACTGTAGAGGACTTGCATTTAAAACTCCATTTTAGGGAAGAGGGAAGAGGGATTAGGGAAGAGTAAAGAGGGATTAGGGAAGAGTAAAGAGGAAACAGGGATTAGGGAAGAGAGATTAGACTACTCACTCTTCACTCCTCACTCCTCACTCTTTACTCTTCACTCTTTACTACTAACTAATCAACTTTTCGACGAGGTCGGTCGGAATGACTTTAGAAAAATTTTTCTCCAAATCCTTAACCCAAATATTCCACATACGCCGCGCCTTCCACCTTGCCGCAAATTTAAAATAATACACCAGCGGAATTAAAACCGGCGTGCCTATGTTGTCCACGATTCTGACTTGGTAGACGCCTTGCGAAATTTCTTGCACCATAAAATTGGCGGTATTTCTGTCAACCGTCACGATACATTCATTCAAAAAATCTTCCTTGAAACTCAAAAGCACCGTTTCAACCTGTTTCACCGATTCGGCGGTACTTAAAAATACGCCCAAATCTTTACTGGTTGAGCCGTCGTAGTCCCTTACTCTTTCATAAATGTAGCCGGTACCGAAATTCGTCTGCGCCGTACCGAAATATTTTGTGATTAAGCGCGAGTCTTTCAACCTCTCCGCGCAGATTTTTCTGTAGCGCAACTCTTTTTCAACGTCGCGAATATTTCCCGAATAAGCAATCTTGACGCACTTGGACGGGTCCAGCGGATGTATGTAAGTTTTTTGGCGTCCGCCCATGCCTATAAAAAGCTCTTCGGTCAAAATCAATTCTTCAGACACACAATCACCCGATCATTTACCGCTAATTTTATCAATCCATTGCCAAACCTTAAGCTGTATTTGCGCCAAATCGCCGACTCTCTTTATTATCGTCCTGTCATAGATATTGGCGTTGCCGACAACTTCCGCCGTCAAAACAACTTCCTTTGCGTCGCTTAAGTTCAAAATAATTTCTTCGTCCTCCGTCAAAACTTCCGTCAAAATATTTTCCCCGTTCACTTCCGCGCAGATTTTTACCGGCTCGTCAATGTGAAACCGATAAAGACCAATCGGAATTTTTTCAATCTCGTCCGGCACAAAGTATTTGTAAAAAAAATCTTTACCGATACAAAGCTTGATAAACGGTGAAATTTTTCTAAGCGGCTCGGCATTGGCAAAAAATTCTATTTCGGCTATACCAAAATTTTTTCCTGCATTCACCGGAATAATTTCTGCGCGTTTTACAAAAATTTTTTCCACGTCATAAACGCAGGGCTGACCGCGTGCAGGCAATTTCATTTTAATTTCATTGGTATTATCAATATAATCACCTGCTTTGTCAATGCCGCGATAAAATTTATAGCACTGAAAGCGTAAAATAATTTCGGCGCTATCTTCGTTAAGCGCGTTGCCGTAAATCACGATTCGCCGCACTTGCACTTCCTCATCAAAGTCTATGATTAAGTTGCCGCCTGCAGGACGCCAGGTAAAATTTTCTGCGCCGAATATTTTAAAGTCACGAACCCTTTCAGCGTCACTTAAATTTTTGTCAGCGTCGCTTAAAAAATTTTCACCGACAGAAATTTTAGCGTGATAAAGTTGGTTATCGGTACGTCGCTCGAAAAAAACTTCGTCGGAATTTAAAATTTTCAGCGGCGAAAGTTCAGCGCGGCGTGACTTGTAGGCGTTAAGTGCGGCGGCTAAGGGATTATTTTTCAAAACGGTTTTGCGGCAACTTTCAGACACGGGAAAGCGTACGCGATTTTGCCACGAAAAATTTGCGCGGTCGATTACGTCAAAATTATAATCGTCAGTCACGCCGACTTTCGGTCGACGCACTGAAAAAAGATTCGGCGCGTAAAAGTCGGGAGCGGCATTCACTGCGGTTGCAAGCGCGAATTTTTGATAGACTTCCGGTCGATAATCATAGGTAGAATTTAAAATTTCGCTCAGCGCCTCTTCAAATGCCGCCGATAAATTTTCGCTGTCAACCGGATAAAAAATTATATTGGCGCGAAGATTCAAAAGGATTTTTTTTAAATCGGCTTTAAGATTTTTTAACGCAAGGAAAATGACTTTTTCGCGCGGGACGTTTAAAATTTTCATGGCGCATTCCAATTCTTCATTCCACGCCGAAAAATTTGAATAGGCGATAAAAACTTCCGCCTTCGCCGCAGTGAAATTTAAAATCATATTTCCTGCAACGGCAATTTCGTCACCCGCTCTCGGTGCAAGAATCAAAACTCGCGTGCCGAAATATGAGCGGTCGAAAAAAGAATTTCCTGCCGACTCAACTTCTTCGGCGCCGGTCATTTCTTCACAAATTTCAAACGCCGTACTGATTCCTGCTTTTAAAACCTTCTCACGCATTAAAAATTCACCTGTTAGTAAGCTGTAAAAAATTTCGTTGCAGATTATATCAAAGATAAAAAAAAAAATCACCCCGTGACGCGGCAATTATATTACAAAGTTTTTGGCAGGAAAATCTTAAAATTAGAAGAAACAAAATATAACTACCAAAAAATTTTGTCAACTACCCCACACCTAAAGGCGGGGGCTTGCAGTTAGATTGCTCCACTGCGTTCGGCTGGTTGACTACAGCCCTGCAAATATTTATACTTGTAGCATTGATGTCTTTCGACAAAGTCGGGTGCCTTAAAGCTTACGCTACAACCGTTTGCCCGATATTTTAATTATAAAGTTCGATTTATAAAAAATCAAGAAAGGATTTGGCGCCTTTCCTCCCCACGCGATAGCGGCGGGG
>JAFTEG010000254.1 GCA_017453765.1 Selenomonadaceae bacterium | reverse complement strand
CAAAGTCTGATTCGGCGTAAAGGCGATAATCATGGCTTGCGGACGATATTTAGAAACACTGCGCGTGGTATAACCTGACTTTGTGGGCGTGATAATCGCCGTCGCGTTGAGTTCGTAGGCAAGCTGCACGGTGGCGTGAGCAATAGCGTCGGTCTGCGAATATTTTTTTGCAATGCCGCGATTCATGAAAATTGTTTCGTACTCGATTGACTCTTCGACGCGCTTGGCAATTTTTGACATTGTTGCGGCGGCCTCGACGGGATAATTGCCGCTTGCCGTTTCGCCGCTAAGCATAATGACATCTGCGCCGTCCCAAATCGCATTGCCGACGTCTGAAACTTCCGCACGTGTAGGACGCGGATTTACCGTCATCGACTCAAGCATTTGCGTAGCGACGATAACCGGCTTGCCTACCGCGTTACATTTTTTAATAATTTCTTTCTGAATAATCGGCACTTCTTCAGCGGGAATTTCAACACCCAAATCGCCGCGTGCAACCATAATGCCGTCGGACACCGCGATAATGTCGTCGATATTTTTCACGCCGGCAAGATTTTCTATTTTAGGAATAATCTCCATTTGCCCGCCGTGCCGCGCGATAAGCTTACGAATTTCCTCAACGTCGGACGCGCGCTGAATGAAACTTGCCGCAACGAAGTCCATATGGTTTTGTATGCCGAAGATAATATCTTTTTCGTCCTGTTCGGAAATTGCGGGAAGACCGAGTGCAACGCCGGGCGCGGCAACACGTTTACGCGTACTCATTTTGCCGGAATTTAAAATCGTCGTATGAATGTCCTTATCAACAATTTCATCAACCTGCAATTCGACAAGACCGTCACTCAAAAGAAGTTTGTCGCCGGCTTTAACTTCGGTGTAAAGCAGTTTGTGATTTACGGAAACATGAGTTTCGTCGCCGGGATCGTCCGATTGCGTAAGTACGAATTTATTTCCCGCCGTAAGCTGAACACTGCCTGAGGCAAATTCGCCGAGACGCATTTCGGGACCTTTAGTGTCAAGGATAAGCGAAATTACGCGATCCGTCTTTTTTGCCGCCGCCTTAACCGCGTCAATGCGTTTTTGATGCTCTTCGTGCGTACCGTGCGAAAAGTTAAAGCGCGCGCAGTTCATGCCGTTTAAAATCAGCTGTTCGATAATGCCTTCGCCGTCAGTGGCGGGACCCTGCGTGCAGATAATTTTCGTCTTTTTAAACATTGCAAAACCTCCCCAATATTTTGACTTAATATTATAATGTTTTCTGAAAGTTTGCAATGTCTTTAAAAATTTTTAGTGACATGAGTTTTTATTTGCGCTTAATGAAATTTGAATTGAGCATGGCGCGTTATCTTTACGCCTTAATTTTACGCTTTAACTATATTTTTACCCTTCAAATATTTTTTTTCAAGATTTTTAACCATATCTCTGTAAGCGTCCATACAAGCTTGATTTTGTCCGCTTTCAATAAGCGCAAGGCATTTTGAAAGATATTTCGCCCAGATACTCATATAAATCCGGTTAGCATCGGCGCAAGAATTTATTTTGTCAACAATTTTCGGCGCAATTTGGTAGTACTGATTGATTAAATTTTTTCCATTCGGCTGATTGATAAGCCAGCTGTCACGGAAATTTCTAAATGCAGTAAGTTCGGCGCAGTCATCGGGCTTTTTTAAACTTTTACAAACTGCCGTTGTAATGAAACACCCGCCGCCACTTTTTTGCGTAGATTTTTTTATTTCTTCATCAAGATCGTTAATGTATTGTTGAGCGTCGCCGTTACCTGCGTCACGGGATTTTTCATACCAAGAGCGGGCTTGACCGTAATTTTGAGCAACGGCAATGCCTTCTTGATACATATATCCCAAGTACAACATGGAACTTGCATTGCCTTTTTGTGCCGCCTCAGTGAATAACTCAAGAGCTTTTGACATATTCACTTCAACGCCGTGACCGTGATAATAGCAAGAGCCTAGATTGTGTATTGCCCAAATATTTCCGCCGTCCATAGCACGTCGATACCAATTTACGGCGGCGGTATAATTTTGCGTGACGCCTTCGCCGCTGTAAAATCTGTTGCCTACGGCATTCATACATGCGGCGTCACCGTTTTCGGCGGCTTTTTTAAACCAATGAAAAGCCTGCGTATAATTTTCTTTGTCATAGTAAATATCGCCGATTTCGACAAAGGCGTCATCAATACCGTTTTCGGCGGCTTTTTTAAACCAATTTATTGCCTCGTCCGAATTTTTGGCAATACCTTTACCGTCTCTGTAATTGCCGGCAAGATTGTACATAGCCCACGCATAACCTTTATTAGCCGCCTTGCGGTACCAATTTACGGATTTAGCATAATCTTGCATGACGCCTTTTCCGCTGTAGTACATATTGCCGACGGCATTCATACAGTTTACGTCACCTTTTTCGGCACCTTGTTTGTACCAATAAAAAGCCGAATTATAATTTTCGGTTTTATAATAAAGTGCGCCGAGTTCAACAAACGCGTCATCAATACCGTTTTCGGCGGCTTTTTTAAACCAATTTATTGCTTCGTCCGAATTTTGTCTTAAACCTCCGCCGTCTTTGTAATTGACGGCAAGATTGTACATGCCCCACGCATAACCGTTTTCAGCCGCCTTGCGATACCACATTACGGCTTCATGTATATCCTTTGAAACACCTTTGCCCGCCGAGTACATGACGCCTATACGATTCATATATTGCGGCTCTCCGTTTTCGGCGGCACGCTTAAAATATTTAAACGCCTTCGTGTAATATTCACTGTCGTAATACAATTCGCCAAGTTCGGCTACGGCATCTTCTTCACCGTTATCAACAGCTTTTTCATACCAGAAAACTGCGTTATTAAAACTTTCTTCAACGCCGCGCCCTTCAGCATATCTGCGTGCAATTTCAGCCATTGCAAAAGAGTCACCTTTATCAGCCGCCTTTTTGTACCATTCAAAAGATTTGACGTCGTCCTGCTCGACGCCTTCGCCGTATTCGTACATCATACCGAGATAGCACATAGCGACAAGGCTGTCATTTTCAGTCGCCTTTGTGAACCATTCAAACGCTTTTTTATAATTTTTCCTTGAATAATATATCTCACCCAAAGGACTAAAGGCATCTTCATAGTCATTTTTAGCGGCTTTTTTGTAAAGTTCAAGCGCTCGATCTTCGTCCTGCTCAATGCCTTCACCTTTTATGTACATTTCAGCAAGTTCACACATTGCCGAATAATTACCGCCGTCAGCCGCCTTTATGTACCATTCAACCGCCTTAGCTGAATTTTGTTCGACGCCGAGTCCGTGTCTGTATTGAAAAGCCACGTTATTCATTGCCGTTACGTGTCCAAGTTCGGCGGCTTTCATTGCCCAGTTAAAAGCCGCTTTTTCGTCTTCTTCAACGCCTTGACCTCTGAAATACATTGCGCCGAGAGAGACCATTGCTTCAACTTCACCAGCATTGGCGGCTTTTTTGTACCACTCTACAGCTTTTTTAAGATTTTTTGAAGTTCCGGTACCAAATCGGTAACATTCGGCAAGGTGACTCATGGCAATAATGTTGTCTGCAGCGGCGGCTTTTTCAAACCATTCAAATGCCTGTGATTCGTCCTGCGCCACGCCTTGACCTACGCTGTAAAGTACGCCGACAAAATCCATTGCGTCTATGTCACCGGCTTGTGCAAACGCCAAAACGCGCTCAAAAAATTCCGTGTCATCTTCAAAATCAGCGTCGAAAACATCTTCAAAAGTTTCGTCAATCCACTCAAATTGCTCGGCGGGATCGTACATAGATTCGGCAACTTTCATAAGGTAACTTACGCGACTTGTCTGTTTCAGCTGTTCAAGATTATCAATGTCCACGCCGTGAAAATCCAAAAATGTTTCCAGCGATTTTTCTACAAAAGAAATTGCCGTTGCCTTGTCAGTCCCCTTATATTCGCGCCGCAAATTTCTTAACTGCTTTTCAAGAGAATTATTCTCTGCGCTTAAAAGAAGTCGGCGGACTTTTTCAATATAAACCGAAGTGATGGCGGAAATGCTGACCACAACAATATTTTCTTAGCCTAGTGCGTTCAACCTTTTCAAAATATAATCTGCAAAGCGTTCATAAGATTTTATAACGTCGGCGGCGTACATTTCATCAATGCGATTAACGGCAACAATCATTGTTTGGTGACGTCTCTTATTGTTTAGAACCTTGTAGACTTTATCGAAAAGTAAAATTTCGTCGTCCGTCAAGTGCGCCGAATAATTCATTATGAAAATTGCGTGTTGAATATCTTTCAGCGTATTTTCCGTAACTGCCGTATGCTCCTGCGATGCGGCAAAATTCGGTCCCGGCGTATCGGTAATTATGAAGTCGCGTAAATCTGCCGGAAAATTTGGAATGCAAACTTGCATGGGTCTTAGCGCGGACGCAGTTTTATTCGCGCGACGAAATTCCCGCGTCAAGTATTCATTAACGTCACTTGCGTCGCTAAAATATATTTGATTGTCACCATACTCAACGCTAATTGAACTTTTATCGGAGCCGCTCCAAAGATAGGAAATTTTATTCGGCGTCGGCAATTCCGAACTTGAAGGCGTGTACTCTTCGCCGAGTACCGCATTTATAAGTGAACTCTTGCCGGATTTTTTTGTACCGATAAAAGTAATGTTTGTTTTCTCTTCCGGCGTTGAATATAAAATTTCGTCAAAAGTTTTTTTAGCCGCTTTAAAATTTTCGCTGACTATAATCGGAATGTACATTCTCAAAAAAATAAACTGCTGTAAAATATCACGCTTGATTTTGAGCATTTCTTCCATAGTCCGCGCTTCTATCGAAAGAAAAACTGCCATTGGAAGATTTTCGCCGGCGTTATCTAAAATTTTTTGCAACAATTCATCAAAACTTTTTATGCCCATTGCAATTAATCTTTTTGGGCTCATAAGTGAGACAGTCGAAGGCACCGTCGGAAATTTAAGATTGTACGCAGTGTAAAAGTCGTAGAGATTTAAAACTTTATTGTCATGGACATACCTTTTGCCGATTTTGTCAATAAACTTTGCAATGGAATTACTTTCTGCCAAAAGATAGGCGCAGTTTGTTTGAATTTCGTCGGTGAAGTCGTCACTATGCAAAAGTTTTATTTCTTTAAACTGCGGTAAAATTTGTGTAAACGTATTCAATTTAATTTCTCCATTATCAAATCTAAATAGAACTGTAATACAAAATGCGGGAAAGCTGACTCCCCCGCACGATTTATTTTAAACTGACCGCACGATTTATTTTAAATTGACCGCACGATTTTATTAATCTGAGCTAAAATTTCAAAGACTTGCCGAATTTCAGATTCCGTGAAGGCGGCTTTTTTTGTTTCGGCAGTAACCTTTTTTTGAGCCGGCGGACCGTCAACCGTTACCGTCTTTGTGACGGTTTCGCCGTTAAAACCGATTATAAGACCTGCAACGCCGACTACAATCGGAATAAGAATGACTGCCATACCGATATCGGCATTTTCAGCTACAGCATTATAAATTGCAATACCAATGCCAATTAAAATTAATCCGATACCGCCGACTATAAAAGCAGGTTTAGGCTTTTTTTCTTCTACGGTTTTAGTAATTTTTTGCGGACGATTTTCCGTAACAGTCTGCTTTGTCGATACGGCTTGAGTTGCGCCGCGCATAACGTACTCTTTATTTTTTAAAATCGTGGCAAGCAATTCGTTATCGGTTTCGCTGTAGTCAAAAGGCAAGCCGCCCAACGTCATCAATTTGGTATAACCGTCAATAACAGAGTCGCTTTTCATAAGGCGGCAAACGCGCTCGATAATCCCTTCGTCAACTTTTTCATAAATTCTAAACTCGTCGCCGCCGTTCCAATTCGGCTCGCTCATATTAAGCATTGCCAAAAGTTTTTGTAAATCGGCAAGACAATTCTCACGAATCAGCCTGTATTCTGCCGCAGTGAACATCAAGCAACCTCCTTAATCGATAGCTTTTATAATATCTTCAACCAAATTTAAAGTTGTCAGCGCGTCGGAAAGTTCGTCGGAAGTAAACGGCGGCGGGTCTGATTTAGGTTTAATGCTTGACTGCGCCAAATGCTTTCTGGCGTAGTATTCGGCTTGTACATCGTGTTTTGTTTTTACGGAAATTTCAATGGCTTCAACTTCTGCTTTACATAAATGTTCGCAGATTAAATTTTTTATCTGCGTTTGCAAATCTTTAGGCAAGGACAAAATTTTTCTGTTGCTGAGGGTCCATTTACTACCGGTCATTGGAATGCCTAACTCAAAATCTGCGCGGGAAAATTCAATTTTAACATTGCTGTAGTCATACTGTTCAATTTCAGGCGTCGGCTCAACCGATTCAACCGGCTCATACGTGCTGATTTTATCGGTTAAGTTACTTTGAATTTTTTCTTGTTCGGTGAGAATTGCGGCAAGTAATTCATTGTCTGTTTCGCTGTAATCGAAGGGCAAACCGCCAAGCGTCATTAATTTTGTGTAGCCGTCAATTATTGATTCGCTCTTAAGTTTGGCGCACAAAGAATCAACAATTTTGTCGTCAAGCGCGGCATAACTTGCAAATTCGTTGTCGCCGTTCCAATTCGGCTTTTCAATGCCTAAATTGTCGAGTAAGCTCTCCAATTTTTCGGGACACTTCTCCCTAATAATTCTAAATTCTGCGGCAGTAAACATTGTAAATCACCTTGCATCGTCGCCGTAAAGAATTTCTTCCCAAAGTTCAAAGAACGGCGTAATTTTACTTTCAATGTCGACAAGTACGCCGATATCGTGTTCAATGGCTTTTTTATGTGCGCTTGTTTCGTCTTTTGCGGCATCGATATCGTCTTTAAATTTGCTGAAAATATCATTGTAATTTCCGGCTATCTCTTGACACTGATTTTGTACGTCATCGTAAATGTCGGTAATTTTTTTCGCTACGTCGGACTTCATTTCGTCATGAGCGGATTCTATCGCCTCAACGATTTGATTCTGTATAAAGCGCTGAATATTGGCTTTAAAATTTTGGGAGTCGGCTTTCACAACGTCTACGTCAAACCAAACGGTAACATCTTCGTAGTAATCCTTCCAAAATGCAAGGTGTTCCCAAAAACCTCTTGCGCCACGTTTGCGGCGTTCTGTTTTACTGCGGGACTCTTGAATAATTTTAGTTGAATTTTTTGCAATGACTGACATTTCGGCAGACGTTACACTAGATTCAAGATTAACGGACGAAGACAATTTATTAAGGCTGACGGGAAATTGGGGAAGTGTAAAGGCGCGTATCATATCTGCCGCGACGTTATCACCGCCAATGGATTCTTTTACGCGCTCGGTTTCGGCAATAATTTTTTCCTGAGCTTCTTGCACGGCGGATTCAACTTTGCGGCTGAAATTATTGCCTTCAACCTGAATTAATTTCACAAGTCTCTGCGCGGAAGTGTTATTGGCACCGGTAATCAGATTATTTAAACTGTCCATAAGTTTTTTTATGTTTTCGGTACGTCTACCACTTTGAAGTTGTTCAACGTCATAATCCGAAATGGCGGAATTTTGAACAATAGCCTTACTTCTGTCCCTTGCAACACGAATTGCCTCACGCTTTATGCTGTCGGCTTCTTCAGCCATTCCATACTTGGCAAGTTTCAAGGAGTCACTGTTGCCGGTAATTTTATCAATATCACTCATGGCACGGCTTACCGTGTTGGTGAGGTTTATAATTTTACTTTCCAAATCTTCAAGGCGGGCTTTATCGTCAGCAGAAAGTTTTTGTAATCCCGTCACCAAAAGTGCATTGCGAATTGTTGCAAATTGCGTTTCACATCTGCCGATAACGCTGTCGACAATTTCGGTATCGACTTTTTGTTCACCGATATATTTTACATGCCGCCAAAGTTGAGGAATGCCGCTGAAATTTTCTAAAGTTGCGGCGTCGGGTTCCTCAATGTCGTGGAAGTCTTCAAGATTTTTCAGCGCATCTTCAATGAAACGAACAGGCACCATAAATTCACGGTGCTTTTTCTTCAAACGTCTGACAACGTCAGAAAACTCGTCATCTTCGTCCGGTTCCATGTCAAGTTCTTTCAAAATGCCAAGTACTTTTTCGAGATAAAAACTCTGCAACGCGCTTGTGCCGAAAATGACAATGTTTTTGTAGTCGAGTTCCTCAAGTCTGCCGGCAATGTAATCCAAAATGCGATTGACGGATTTTTCTACCTCCGCCGCGTAACGCTCGTCAATTCGGTTTACGGTAATGAATAAAGAGTAGAATTTATCATTTTTCTCAAAGGCTTCGTGAATCTGATTTAAAAATTTTACTTCGTCATTCGTAAGGTGGTTTGAATAGTTCATGACGAAAATGCAAACGTCGGCGGCCTCGATACATTGTTCGGCAATTTTTTGGTGTTCGTCACCTGCGCCGGCAAAATTCGGTCCCGGCGTATCCCAAATTTCATAGCCGCTTAAATCGTCGCAGGGATAATGAATAATCATATCATCCAAGCCGGAGCCTTCGCCGGTATGCTGTTGCGCATTTTCAAATTCATTGCCGATAAAATTACTCAACTCTTCCGCGCTGTCGAATATTTTGGTGCTATCTTGATATTCAAGTGTCAATTCGGAATCGGCATCCGCAGGAATGTATTTAATGATATTTGGCGTTGGAAGTTCCGAACTTGTCGGCGCGTAGTCACGTTTCAAAAGGCTGTTAATGACGACGCTTTTACCGGCTTTTTTGGTACCCATTGCCGCAATGCGCAAAGGACGTTTTCTGGCTTTTTCAGTCTCTTCAATCATCTTGTCAAATGCGGCAACCATACCGGCAATGCGTTCCTTGCCTTGTTCGGTAAGATTGGCATGAATCAGCGCCGTTTCAAGATAATTTTTCTGAATGTTTATCTGCTCGCGCAGTTTCTGATAATTGGCGCGAAAACGTTCCTTTATCAGCGCCTTTTTAATTTCTGATTTTTTCTTAATGTCAACATTGAGATTTAAAAATACTGTCTGCTGAAAAAGTTTCGCAACCGCGCTGTCGGCTATTTTCTCGTCAACGTCATCATCGTTAATTACAATGTGATAATCATCGCGCTTTAAAATAAGATTTTCGTCATATTCCAGTTGCTCAAGCAGTTCGGCAAGACTGCGTACAATAAAACCATCTTCACTTTTTCCTGCGCGAACTTCGGTTTCAAGTTCAAAATTAATGTCGTAGGCAAAGCGCACGCACGTTAAGGCGGCTTTATCCTTCAGCGTCTTTGAAAGGCTGTCAATGACGTTGCAAAGTTTCATATCCAAAGACGTTGACAGAAGATAAAATTTTTCGGTGTGGTCAAGGATTTTGTTCGTGGTAGTTTCCAAAACGCCGCTTTTAAGGTCTGACGCATTGAGAAT
>JAFTEG010000253.1 GCA_017453765.1 Selenomonadaceae bacterium | reverse complement strand
GCTCTGCCGCCTCTTCAGCCGCCTGCCTGTCACGAACTTCAGTACTGAACGGCAAGGGTTCAACTGAAATTAAGTCACCGCGTGCCTCATTAATGCCTGCCGCAGATCTTACTACACGCATCAAATTTTCCTGCTGCGCCGCCGTCATGGTGTCGTTTACCAAAACGGCTACGGTTAAGCGGCTTATTGCGCCGGGTGAAGAAACGATTTTTTGATTTTCTTCATTGACTTCGTAATTTCGTGTAGACTCTTTGCGCTCGTACTCGGCATTGGAATTTCTGTTTTCCGCCACATAACCGGGAATGTTGCCTTGAACACCGGCGGGACCGCCCGGCTGATTTGAACGTCCGCTGTAAGTTTCGCTTACGTCCTGTTGACTGCGAATAATGCCGCCTTCTTCAACTACGGGAGTAAAAGTCTGTCTGTCAACGTGTCTTTCGTCAAAATCCAGCTCCACGCTTACTCTAACAAAGGCTTGACCGCGTCCCAGTGAATTATCCAACAGAGTTTGAATATTTTGCTGAATGCTGTCACGTACGCGCTTAGTCATTTCAATTTGATTAAGCACCTTTTGATTGGCACGTAACTCTTTCGCGGCGTCCTCAGTTTCATTTTCATTTAAGATATTACCCGCCTCATCAACCACCGTGATATTTTGCGGCGTAAGACCTTGAACGCTGTGCGCTACTAAGTTTACAATGCCTTTCACTTCGTCGGGAGTAATCTGCGCGTCCTTTTGCAACATAAGCATAATTGACGCGGTTGCAGGCTTTTCATTTTTCTTGTAAAGACTGTCTTCCGGCAAGACAATATGCACGCGGGCTTTTTGTACAACGGCAATTTGTTCAATCGTACGTGTCAATTCGCCTTGCAACGCTTGAATGTAGTTTACGCGGTTTTGAAATTCCGTAACACCAAGCTTGCTGTCGTCGAACAGTTCAAATCCTTTATTGCCGCGCGGCAGTCCGGCAGAGGCAAGCTCCAATCGAACATCATGCACTTGTGTTGCGGGAACAAAGACGGTAGTGCCTCGTTTATTTTCTTCAATACGATATTGAACGCCCGACTCGCGCAGATTGTTTACCACGTCGCCTGCGTCCTTTGTTTCAAGATTGGTGTAAAGCGGCACCATGTCCGGTTTACTGCCGTACCAAAAACTGATCCCTAAAATTGCTGCCAATACAGCGATTAACGCCCCTACCGCGATGGCTCGCTGTGTCTTTGTGTACCTGTTCCACAGTTCCAGGAATCGCTCTTTCCAAGCTGCCAAATAAACTCAGTCCTTTCGAACAGCCTGTCTTCAGCTTTCAGGCGCTTTTCCTTCCCTGTGCAAGATACCTGAAGCTTGATTCTAAAATTAAACCTGCATCCGCATAATTTCCTGGTACGCGGAGGTAGCGCGGTTCCTCAACTGAAGTGTCAGCTGTAGCGCAATATCGGCTTTTTGCGCCGCAACTATTACTTGCGATACGTCTTCTACTCTGCCTGCCGCCAACGCGGCATTCATTTTTTCGGATTCAAGTTGAAGTTCGTTTGTCTTTTTTAGCGCGTCGGTTAAAAATTCGCCGAAACTTTTTACCGGTTCTTCTACTTTATTTTCGCCCAAATGACTTTGTGCACTCATTTTGACGGGCGTCATTTCAAGCGGTGTTATCTCCATTACTTCACCCCTTCACCCACAAAATTTTCTGTCTTTTTGAAACAGCGTTCAAAAAATTTGTAACCGCCGCTATTATAACACGTAACATTATAATTGCCAAAAGATTTTACAGAAAAATATTTACGGCGGCTTGATAAAATTATGTAAATAATATGAAAAAATTATAAGCCTGCCGATAATGCGGCGTCAAGAAAAATTATAATTGCAAAAATTTTTACGCGCCTATTTCCAACGCCTTTGATATCATAGCTTTAGCGGCGTTAATCGTGGTGGTATTCGCCTCGTAAGCACGATGAGCGGTTATCATATCAACCATTTCGGTAACGATATTGACATTGGATTTTTCGACGTAACCTTCGGCATTGGCGTCGGGGTGACCAGGCTCGTAGACGAGGGGACCTTGTTGCGGGTCTTCCATAATTGCAACTGCGCGAACGCCTTCGCCTACGGTTTTTGTGGCGCCGGTAGCTTTCATTAAAGTTTTTTCAAAAGTCTGCGGAGTACGGTCGCGTGGCGTAAAAATTGCGTAACGCCTATGGTAAGCGCCGCCGTTTTCAGTGCGCGTGGTATTGGCGTTTGCGATATTGTTTGAAATTAAATCCATACGCAGGCGCTCTGCCGTTAAGCCAGATGCCGCCGTATCGATTCCCATAAACATACCCATAAAATTTCTCCTGAATTAGATCGATGGATCGATGGATCGATAGATCGATAGATCGATAGTAGATTATTGTCCGCTGGTGATGACGTTTCTAAGATTGGTAATGTAGCCGCCGAGTTGCCGTGAAAGTGCGTTGAAGTAAAGCTGATTTTTTGTAAGACTTGCCATTTCAATGTCAATGTCGACGTTGTTTTCGTCTTCGCGCATAATCGTATCGTCATTGGCGATAATGGTAGGTTCGGCGTGAATCGGTTTAAGGTCGGCGGGTAAATGCCGGTCATGGGTACGAACGATTTTTAATTTACCGGCAGGCTCTTCATTGCCGTAGAGTTCTTTTGCCAAAAGTTTTTCAAATTCGACGCTGGAACTGCGAAAATTCGGCGTGTTGACGTTGGCAATATTGTGCGAAATGACTTCTTGCCGCGTAGTTGCCGCTGTCAAGGCGCGTGGCAAGTAATTCCAATTTGGTGAGCTGAATACTTGGTCAAGCAAAAAAATCACTCCCTTTAAAAATGCTTAGTGCATCTTGTACAAAAAACCTCAACTTCCATTTCTACAATAAAAAAATATTTCCTTCCCAAAATGCAGTTTAAACGGGAAGGAAATTTAGGGATTAGTGGAGAGGGAACCGTATTTACTATTCACTATTCACTACTTACTAACTTTTAGTTCATAAATCATTTTGATAACGGCTTTGCAAAGTTTATCGGGGTCATGGCGTCCCGCGTCGGTGGCACTGATTAAATCTGCTTTAAAAATTCCCATACCCAGCGCGTTAATTTTATCTTCGTCAACTTCAACCGGCGTGGCACCGGTTATGTCGCAAAATTCCTGCGGCACGGGCGTGGAGTTCACCAAAACATAATCAATTACGCCTTTGCCTGCATGGTCAAGTATCGCCTTAGCGTGCGCGGACGCCGAATAATTATCAGTCTCGCCCGGCTGAGTCATAACGTTGCAGATATAAATTTTTATCGCCTTAGAATTTTTCAGCGCCTTTGCAATGCCGTCAACCAAAAGATTCGGCATAATGCTCGTGTACAAACTGCCGGGACCCAAAATAATTGCGTCGGCATTTTCAATCGCTTCAAGTGCGGCAGGTACAGCCTCAACTCTGCGCGGAAAAAGTTGCACGCGTCTAATTTTTTTATGCGCTTCGGGAATTTGCGATTCGCCTTCAACAACGGTGCCGTCCGTCATAATCGCATCAAGTCGCACGGATTCTTTGCTGGCGGGAATGACGCGCCCTTTCACCGCCAAAACTTTTGACGATTCTTTCAGCGCCGTTTCCATGTCGCCGGTGACTTCGTTCATTGCCGCGATAAATAAATTGCCGAAACTGTGTCCTGCCAACGCCGTTTTACCTTCAAAGCGATATTGAAAAAGTTTTTCCATAAGCGGTTCGGTATCTGCCAACGCTACAAGACAATTTCGCAAATCGCCCGGCGGAATTATGCCCAACTCTTCACGCAACCTTCCGCTACTGCCGCCGTCATCGGCAACGGTGACAACAGCTGAAATGTTGCCGGTAGAAGTTTTAATGCCGCGCAGAAGTACCGATAAGCCGTGCCCGCCGCCGATTACCGTAACTGCGGGACCGCGTCCCAACTTTCTTTCGCGGTAAATTAAATCTATTAACTTCGTCGACCTGTCAGGAATAACTACGGCGATAATTGAGCGAATGATTGAGCGCGTAGAGTAAAGCATAATGCACGTGCCGATTACAACAATGACCGTGCCGACGGCAAGCAACACGCCGTAATTGTAACTGCCGATAACTATGTACACCATGCGAAAAATTTTTTCTTCAATGCGTCCCAAGTATTCGTAGTTGAATACAAGCGCCATTCCCAGACTTACCATTAAGACGCCGATTGCAAAGACGAACAGCCAGCGTTTCAGTTTTATGCCTGGATAAAGCCATTTTAAAAGGTGCAGGACTTTCACGCTCCTTTTTTAGGGAAGAGGGAGTAGAATTTTTCATCCTTAATCCTTAATTCTTAATCCTTAATTCATCTAAACTTCTCTTACGTCATTTTTCATCAAGTCGCGGTGTTCCAAGTTGACGGAATAACCTTTGCGCTTTAAAAGTTCAAAAATATGTTTCGCAATGAAAACGCTCCTATGCATTCCGCCGGTACAGCCTACCGCCACGACAAGCTGACTTTTTCCCTCGCGTACATATTGCGGCGTAAGAAATTCTATCATCGGATCAAGGCGCTTTAAAAATTCCTGCGTGACAGATTTTTCCGAAATGTACGCGGCAACTTCCGCAACCGCACCGCTTTTATGTCGCAGTGACTCAATGTAAAAAGGATTCGGCAAAAATCTCACGTCCAAAACCATATCGGCATCAAGCGGCATTCCGTATTTAAAGCCGAATGATAAAACCGAAATGCTCATTTCCGCGCCTTCGTGTATGCCGAAAAGCCGATTAATTTTTTCGCGCAGGTCAGCCTTAGTAAGATTCGACGTGTCAATAATGTACGTCGCCTTGCCGCGTACGGATTCAAGCCGCTTTCTTTCCTTCGCAACACCTTCAGAAATTCTTGCGTACGGCGCCATAGGGTGACTTCTGCGCGTCTCTTTGTAACGGCGGATAATCGTATCGTCGGAGGCGTCCATAAAAATTAATTCGTAGTCGCGATCGTTTTTGTCCATATCTTCAAGCACTTGTATCAGCGTGTCGAAAAATTCCCTGCTGCGCGTGTCGACAACAAAGACAACGTGACTTACGGCATTGACGGCGTGCGCGCAGAGTTCGACGAATTTCGGAATTAAAATCGGCGGCAGGTTGTCAACACAAAAATATCCCAAGTCCTCAAGAAAACGGCAGACTTGAGTTTTGCCGCTGCCGCTCATTCCGGTTACGATAATGATTCGCGGCTTATCGGATTGATTATCGTCCGACGCCGCGTTTAAAGTTTCTGCTTGTAATGTATCTTCCAATACTCTCACCTCTTGTTAGCTGTTAGCTTTTACTTTTTCATTTTTCATTTTTCATT
>JAFTEG010000252.1 GCA_017453765.1 Selenomonadaceae bacterium | reverse complement strand
GTTCAGTTTTCAAGGAGTCCTGAGCGAATCAGCTTGCATAGGATAGCACCGTAATATTCTTTTGTCAACCCCCCTGCACTAAAAAAATTTAAAAAACTTTTCAAGCCGCGTTTAAAACCGCATTACGCCTGCCTAAACGGTGTAAAAATTTCAGCAAAGAAAAACCCGCGCCGAAATTTTTTTGCGGTCACGGGTAAATTTTTTATTCAGAAAAGATTTTAACCAAAAATAGCTTCAACCTGCGAGGAATATTTAATACCGGTCTTGCACCAAATTGCAAAGTGTTCACAGTTATTGCTAAGCGGACCGTAGCTCCAATCGGGACTGTTAATGCAACTTTTGGCGCGGCGTAACGTTTCTTTTGCGCTGTAAAAATGATAATCATTCAAAGTGCGGGCAAATTCAGAAGGGCTTAAGCCTCGATTCTTCAAAATAATTTCAAGCGCCGTTTTATTTTGCGGAAAATGTCTTTCATAGCAATCAGATTTAGGCTGATTCTCCAAAAATGTCTCTAACGGCACTTGATGAATGCCTTTGCCACTAACAAAATGTATCACTTCGTCATTGCCGGCATAAACTCCATAATGAGAATATTCCATAGGAAAATGCTCGGGGATTTTTCCGTTAAAAATGTCAGCAATAGCAGCTACAAATGGACGTCTGACATAAATCACTGTACCGGGTTCAGGTTCGGTCATGGCGTCAACCTCCTAACCGTTTCAATTTGCATGTATCTTACGAAGAGCAGCAATAGCAGGCACGGCATTACTAATTACTCTGTAAGCGGGTCCGGCAATATCCACGACAGTCCATGCCGCCATTATAATAGCGAAAGGACCGGCAAATACTGACAACGCCCTTGTTAAGCCGGCATTTACAGCGAGAGATAATCCTTTTCCAGTAATCATGCGTGCAAGGGAATTTGCGACTATAACAGACATTTTGTAAGAGCCGAATCCGCCTGCTTTAAACAATCCTGCAAAAGCCAAAGTACCGCCTCTGCCCTCTAAATCTTTTAATTTAAGTCCGTTGAGGTTAAGGTCTTGCAAAATAGCTTTTTTATCTTCTTCGGTCATTTTATCAAAAGAATCATGAAAAGCTTTTCCCAAAATTTTATTTTCCATTTCGTACATATCGTCGGAAGAATCGTAAACTTTCATTTTCTTGCAAACTTTTTTCACGACTTCTTTGTAAGACCTGTCGCCAAAAATATTCAAACTGTTATAGCCGAAGTCAATAATTTCTTGCTGAATTAAATCGACGTAAGCTCTGTGATTGGGATAATTTTCTTTGTAGACTTTACTACCGGTCAGCAATTCCGTAAGACTGCCCTTATCCGTAATTAATTCCACCAAAACGCCCAACTCTTCGTTGGTGCAGTCTTTCAAAAATTCCAAGCCTTCAACGTTGTAGGACATAAAAATCACGCTCCTTAAAAATCAATTGATTTTATGTGCGTAATGCACTTAAAAAAATTCAATTAAAGTCACATATATCATACCCCCCCCCTCCTTCATTTTGTCAACACGAAAAAAATTTTTTTGCAACAAAAAATCGCCAATACATTTTCGCATTGACGAGCTTTTTTATATGAGTTAATCGAATTATTTTCTTCTTCTAAGCTGATCTGCAACACTGCTTGCAACGGACGCCACACGACCTTCATTTCTTGAATCGGAAACAGGTTTGCGACCGGAGCCTTTGCGGTTACCTTCATTGATTGAATCTTTTTTAGCCACTTCGCCTACGATATCCATAACCGCGCCTAAGACGCCGCCTAAAAAAGATTGTTCGCCGGAATTATCTTGAGCGCGTTCGGTATCGTCATCGCTGACTGAATCGCGAACTTTGCCGACGACGCGCCTGCCTAATTTTTGGCGTGCGGAAGTTGCCTGCTCTCCATCGGTGCCAATTTTTTCTCTGCCCAAAAAGTTCACACCTCCGACTTACTTTCTCTTATCCTTACCCTGCGCGGAATTTTTGTTGACGGAAACTTTTTCGGGTTGCGGGGCAGGTTGCGGCTTGGCGCTCAAAGTCTCTTCGATAATGCCGACAAGCGCGGTTTGTACTACGCCCAAAACGTCTTTCATTACCGCGTTGTAAAGGTCACCGCCGTCAACAACACCGCGACCGTTTTCAGTCACGTAAAATTTTTTGGGGTGGTCACTTGCATTAAATGCCGCGTCAAACTTTTCGGCTACAATCTTTTGAATTTTTTCTTTGTCCATAAAGTTTACCTCACTAACAAAATTTTTGACATTACATTAAGCGTTTTTATTAATTTCTTGAACGGTAGATTTCAAATGATTTCGTGCCGCACCTTTAATGGCAGTTTCGGCATTTTCTTTCGTCTCGATAACCGCTTCCTTCGCGTCACTGATTTTTTCGGATACCGTTTCTTTAGCGTCGTTAATTTTATCGGACACCGCATCTTTGGCATCACTTACGGCGTCTTTGGCGTCATTAATTTTATCGGAAACAGTTTCTTTAGCGTCATTAATTTTATCGTTCACTGCCTCTTTCACGGCATTTTTTTTCGCAGTCAACGTGCTGTTGAGGTCTTCAACTTTTTCAGCCGCGTTAAGAAGACCGTCAGAAAGATTTTTCAAACCTAACACTAAAATTCACCTCTACATAAAGTTTACATTACTGTTTAAAATTTATTGTCTAAAGTCTAGAAAAAATTTATCGTAACAAAACTTTTTCGCCGCAAAATTTTCTACACGCCGATAAAAATTTCCTGCCGCCGGTAAAAAAAATTGCTGAGTTATAGACTTTGAGATTGACATTCACGTACAAAAAATTTCTGCGCGTATTAACCCGCAATTTAGTTGACGGAAAATTTTGTAGGTGTTAATATTGCGTTGTACAAAAAGCAGTTGTTGTATTTTATAAAGGAGAGTGAACCTTGTATGATTGATATTACCGACAGAGTGCGGAACAAGGATTTGCAAAGTAAGATTGTAACGGCAGAAGAAGTCGCGAATTGGATACAGCCGGGCATGACTCTTGCATGCAGCGGCTTTACCGCGTCCGGATATCCTAAGGCAATTCCCCTTGCACTTGCCGAACGTATGAAAAAGGAACCCTTTCAAGTAAACATTTGGACAGGCGCGTCAACCGGTCCCGAACTTGACGGCGCTCTTGCCGAAGTCAAAGGCATTAAACAGCGCTTGCCCTATCAAACTGACTCTAAACTTCGTCCCGAAATTAACGACGGCACGGTTAATTATCTTGACCTTCACCTTTCAGAATCTGCAGGACTTACCCGCGCAGGTTATCTCGGAAAAATCGACGCGGCTGTTGTAGAAGTCTGCGCGATAACCGAAGAAGGCAATTTAATCCCCACGACTTCTGTAGGCAACGCGGCAAGCTACGTGCAAAGCGCCGATATCGTCATTGTTGAGGTCAACACCACTCAACCTTTATTGTTGGAAGGCATGCACGACGTTTATATCCCCTTAGACCCGCCTAACCGCCTGCCCATTCCGCTTGTAAAAGCTGATGACAGAATCGGTACCACGTACATTCCCTGCACGCCGGAAAAAATTAAATTTATCGTACCTTGCGACGTGAAAGACCATACGCGCGACCTTTCGCCTATTGATGAAAACTCCAAAAAGATGGCGAAGTTCACGCTTGAACTTTTGCACGGTGAAATTGCGGCGGGACGTATGCCGAAAAATCTTTTGCCGCTCCAATCCGGCGTAGGCAACGTTGCAAACGCGGTACTTGAAGGATTTGTCGAATCCGATATGCAAGTCCTTGTTGTGTACTCGGAAGTTTTTCAAGACGCCATGCTTGACCTTATCGACGCGGGAAAACTTCGTATTGCGTCCGGTACAGCCTTCTCACCGTCGCCTGCAGGTATGGAAAGATTCTACAAAGACGTTGACAAATATCGCAAGTATATTTTACTGCGTCCCGAAGAAATTTCCAATTCGCCGGAAGTCGTTCACCGTCTCGGCGTTATCGCAATGAATACGGCGCTTGAAGTCGACATTTACGGCAACATCAATTCAACGCACGTAACCGGCACGAAGATGATGAACGGCATCGGCGGCAGTGGAGACTTTGCGCGTAATGCTTACCTTACGATTTTCTACACGCCGTCACTTGCAAAAGGCGGTAAAATTTCCAGCGTCGTTCCTATGTGTTCACATATTGACCACACCGAGCATGACGTTGACATTATCATTACCGAACAGGGCATTGCAGACCTGCGCGGAAAAGAACCGCGTAGCCGTGCGCTTGAAATCATCAACAAATGCGCACACCCCGAATATCGTCCGATGTTGTTGGACTACTACGAACGCGCTCTTGCCGCTACGAAGAAAGCTAACACGCCGCACCTTATTGACGAGGCTTTAAGTTTCCATTCCCGTTTTTTGAAATCCGGCGATATGCATAAATAAGCAAGGAATATTCAAACTATGGACGCAAATAAAATTAAAGGCGAAGCTAAAAATATAATTTTGAATAACGGCGTTGAAATTACC
>JAFTEG010000251.1 GCA_017453765.1 Selenomonadaceae bacterium | reverse complement strand
GACGTTGTTAAGCGAATTGTCGACGAAGTGCGCGGTAACGGTGACGCGGCGATTACGTACTACGCGAAAAAATTTGACGGCGTTGAACTGACTGCGGATAAATTTTTGGTGACGGACGCGGAATTTTCCGCCGCAGAAAGTGAAGTTGATGAAAAAGTTATCGCGTCACTTCAACGTGCGGCAGAAAATATTAAAAGCTACCACATGGAGCAGTTGCCTAAATCGTGGATAACTTATCGCGGTAAAGGCTCTGTCTTAGGTCAATCGCTAATCCCGCTTGAACGTGTCGGCGTCTACATTCCCGGCGGTACGGCGGCTTATCCTTCCAGCGTGCTGATGAACGTGATACCGGCGAAAGTTGCGGGCGTCGGTGAAATTATTATGTGCGTACCGGCGAAGGGCGGCAAGATTAATCCTTACGTGTTGACGGCGGCGAAAATTGCCGGTGCCGATAAAATTTACAAAATCGGCGGCGCGCAGGCGATAGCGGCAATGGCATTCGGTACGGCGACAATTCCGCGCGTCAGCAAAATTACCGGACCCGGCAATATTTTTGTCACGCTTGCAAAGAAAGAAGTTTATGGACACTGTGATATTGACATGTTGGCGGGGCCGAGTGAAATTTTGATTATTGCCGATGAAAGCGCCAATCCCGTTTATGCCGCCGCAGATATGCTTAGCCAAGCCGAACATGACCCGATGGCTTGCAGTATCGTAATTACGACGGACGCGGGACTTGCAGAAAAAATTTCCGCGCAGGTTACAACGCAACTTGAAAAACTTCCGCGCAGAGAAATTGCCGCCGCGTCGATTGAACATAACGGCTTGATTATCGTTGCACGCAACATTGACGAGGCTGTAGACTTCGCCAACATTTCAGCGCCGGAGCATTTGGAACTTTTGGTAAAAAATCCATTTGAACTTCTGCCGAAAATAAAAAATGCCGGCGCGATTTTTGCCGGTGAAAATTCACCCGAACCGCTCGGCGATTATTTTGCAGGACCCAATCACGTACTGCCTACCGGCGGCACGGCGAAATTTTATTCCGTGTTAAACGTCGAAACATTTTTCAAACGTACCAGCTTAATTTCGTACACGCGCAATGACCTTTTGAACGCCGCCGACGACATTATTAATCTTGCGAACGCCGAAGGTTTGAACGCTCATGCCAATGCCATTGCCTTGCGTAAAAATTAAAAATTACGTCAAAATAAAAAAAGACGCTCCGCAAAAATCGGAACGCCAAATTTTTTAACTCATAAAAAATTTTAATTGAGTAAAGCCTTAATTTAGTAACGCAGTTTTTAAAACTTCGTCCATATGTTCAACCGGCACGAACCGCAATTTTTCACGCACGCTTTCGGGAATGTCCTCGATATCGCGTGCATTTTCTTTCGGCAAAATAATTATCTTCATGCCTTCGCGATACGCCGCCAAAACTTTTTCCTTCAAGCCGCCAATCGGCAGGACATTGCCGCGCAGAGTAATTTCACCTGTCATTGCCACATCACTGCGAACCTTGCGTTTAGTCAAGGCGGAAATCATAGCTGTTGCCATAGTGATACCGGCACTGGGACCGTCTTTCGGCACGGCGCCTTCCGGTACGTGTACGTGAATATCGGTTTTCTCGTAAAAATCGTCGTCAAGTTTCATTAAGTCACTGCGACTGCGAATGTACGTTAAAGCCGCCTTAGCCGACTCCTGCATAACGTCGCCTAAATGTCCCGTCAGCAAAAGTTTACCTTTGCCCTTAAGCACGATAGCTTCAGTAGGCAAAATGTCGCCGCCTACTTCCGTCCACGCCATACCCGTTGCAACGCCAACTTGCGGTTTTTTCTCCGCCTTATTCTGTAAAAACTTCGGTCTGCCCAAAAAATCTTTCAAATTTTTCAGCGTCACGTAAACGGTACCTTCATGCCCTTCGACAATTTTTCGCGCGGCTTTACGGCAAGCACGTCCGATAATTCTTTCAAGTTCACGTACGCCGGATTCGCGCGTATACTCCGCAATAATCGTCTGCAATACGCCCTTTGCAAAAACCACATCGCCTGTCTTAAGCCCGTTGTTTTCCTTCTGCCTTTTCGTAAGATAGCGTTTCGCAATTTCCAATTTCTCATGCTCGGTGTAGCTTGAAAGATTTATAACTTCCATTCTGTCACGCAACGGCTTAGGTATCGTCGCAAGGTTATTCGCCGTGACAATCCATAAGACGCGCGAAAGGTCAAAGGCAGTGTCAATGTAATGATCGGTGAAAGAATTATTTTGTTCGGGGTCAAGCACTTCAAGCAGTGCGGAAGAAGGATCACCGCTGTAGCCGTCCTTGCCGAGTTTGTCCACTTCATCAAGCAGGAAGACTGGATTGTTTGAACCGGCTTTTTTTAAACCTTGAATAATCCTGCCCGGCAACGCGCCCACGTACGTGCGACGGTGACCGCGAATTTCGGCTTCATCACGAATGCCGCCGAGTGACGCGCGAATAAATTTTCTGTTCATCGCCTTAGCAACGCTGGAGGCAAGTGACGTTTTACCTACGCCGGGCGGACCTACAAGACATAAAATCGGCGCCGGCT
>JAFTEG010000030.1 GCA_017453765.1 Selenomonadaceae bacterium | reverse complement strand
GACCGACAGGCAAATTACATTTAGGTCATTACGTTGGAAGTCTTCGCGAAAGAGTTAGGCTGCAAAATTCCGGCGACTTCGACAAAATTTTTATTATGATAGCGGACGCGCAGGCGTTGACTGATCACGCGGATAATCCCGCCAAAGTTCGTGAAAGCGTCTTTAACGTTGCGCTTGACTATCTTGCCGTTGGACTTGACCCTAAAAAATCTACGTTGTTTATTCAATCGCAAGTTGCCGAACTTTTTGAGTTGACGGCTTACTATCTTAACGTCGTGACTGTTTCAAGGCTTGAAAGAAATCCTACCGTCAAAAATGAAATTGCGCAGAAAGGTTTTGAGACGAGCATACCCGCCGGATTTTTATGTTATCCCGTAAGTCAAGCGGCTGATATTACCGCCTTCGACGCAAATATTGTTCCGGTAGGTGAAGACCAAATTCCTATGATTGAACAGACGCGGGAGATTGTCCGCAAGATTAATGACATTTACGGAGAAGTTTTAGTAGAGCCGGAAGTTTTGTTGCCTCAAAATCAAGTTTGCCGAAGACTGCCGGGCATTGACGGTAAAGCAAAGATGAGCAAAACTTTAGGCAACTGCATTTACCTTAGCGACGATTCGGCAACCGTTGCCGCGAAGATTAAGGAAATGTACACCGACCCTTTGCACATTAAAGTTAGCGATCCCGGACACATTGAAGGCAACGTCGTTTTTACGTACCTTGACGCTTTTTGCGACGATAAAAAAACTGTTGCCGATATGAAAGAACATTATCAACGCGGCGGACTTGGTGACGTTAAAGTAAAAAAATTTTTGCTTGAAGTGCTTGAAGAAACTTTGAAACCGATTCGCGAGCGTCGTGCTGAATACGAATCACAGCCCGATGAAGTTGTAAAAATTTTACGCGCAGGTACGGCGGTGGCGCGTGAAAAGGCGGCTGAAGTTTTAGCGCGTCTTAAAGCCGCTATGAAAATTAATTACTTTGCTTAATCTTTAACTCGTTGTTCTAGAGTGTGTTGAAATATTCTTTTCGTAGTCAATTTATTATAGGTAATGAACTTGATTATGACGACATCGGCAGTGCGCATTTTTGCAAGTCTTTTCGTACTGAAGTTTGAGATAACTACTTCCGACGTTGTCTAACCAAAAAAAGCTCCACCAGAGACAGATTTTTAATTCAAAGTAGCGCGATTATTGGCTAAATTTATTGCTTTTATCTATTTGTTTCTCGCTCAGTCTAACTGCATTAAGTCTTTTATTTTTTAATATTACTCTCACAACGGGTTAATTATTAATTCTTAATTTGTTTACTTACTGTGATAGATTTTTTTATGCCGTGTTCAATGCGGCGAAGTTTTTCAATTTCATCATTAGTCACGAGCATAATTGCCTTGCCGTCCTGCCCTGCGCGTCCGGTTCTGCCGATTCGGTGAATATAAGTTTCAACATCGCGCGGCACGTCGTAACTTATAACGTGAGTGATACCTTCAACGTCAAGCCCACGCGCCGCAATGTCCGTCGCAACCAAAATTTGTATCGCGGCTTCACGAAATTTTTTCATAACGAAATTTCTTTG
>JAFTEG010000250.1 GCA_017453765.1 Selenomonadaceae bacterium | reverse complement strand
ATACGCACCGAAAATTGGATCGGCGCGTTTCTTGCGATAACGGGATTATATTTTTTGGCGCTTAATGAAGATTTCAGCGTAAATTTCGGCGACGTACTTTTACTAATCGGCGCATTTTTTTGGACGGCGCAAATTTTACTTGTCGATAGATTTGCAAACCGCGTCGACGCAATGGAACTTTCAACCGGTCAAGCTTTTACCACCGCAGTTTTAAGTTTCGCGGCAATGATGCTTTTTGAAAATCCGACGCTTGACGCAATTTTAAGCGCGGCAGTACCTATTTTGTACGGCGGCGTCATGAGTTCGGGCGTTGCGTTCACTTTGCAGATTTACGGTCAAAAATACGCTGAACCTTCTGCGGCGGCAATTCTGATGAGCTTTGAGGCGATTTTCGGCGCAGTGTCGGGCTGGCTTTTACTCGGCGAAGTTATGACGGGACGTGAAATTTTTGGTTGCGTGCTGATGTTTGCCGGAATCATTGTGACGCAGTTAAGAGTTAAGAGTTAAGAGTTAAGAGTAGTACTCCTCACTCCTCACTCCTCACTCCTAACTCCTAACTAAACAAAATAATGCTTTGATAAATCTACAAGCTCTTCAACTACAAGCGTATGAAATGCGGCGAAAGAAAGATTTTCCACGTAGGCTGAAAAAGTATAATCTCCTATCGCCCACGCCGCGACGTTCGTAGCGTCATTAACCTTCGCAATGTAAATCGTAGTACCGGCAGTGGTATCAATTCGCCACTTGACGCCGTAAACGCCGCTGATATCTTTCAACTCTTCATTCGGCGCGCGCTTGTACGTGCGAATAATCAGCGAAACTTCCGGCTCCCAGCGACGCCCGTACCGAATCTCAGCTACCTTATTGTCGAGACTGTAAATTTCATTCACGGTGTAGCCGGATTTTTTCGGCAGATAGAGCGGCGTAAATCCCACCGCCTTTGAAAGGTCCTCAAAACTTGCGTAAGGCGTCAAGGGATTGGGTATGCCTGCAGAAGGCGTCGCGTTGTTGGTGTTGGGATTAGAATTCGTTGCAGGGTTAGAATTAGTTGCAGGATTGGTATTCGTGCTGACATTTGGTTTAGTATTTGAATTTGAATTGGTATTAGAGTTAGCGGCAGGGTTAGAGTTAGTTGCAGGGTTAGAGTTAGTTGCCGGCGCTACGGAAGGCGTTGAGTCGGGCGTAGCGGCTTGAGTGCTGTCAGTCGTGATAGTGGAAGTGCGGCGCGTAGGCGGATTGGTACGGCGATTATTGTCGGTAGTTTTAATTTCCTCTTTCTTACCCTCTTCAATCTGTTTACGCGCGGCTTCTCTTTCCTCTTTCACTTTTTTTTCTTCAGCGCGTCTTTCGTCACGAAGGCGCTTTTCTTCTGCCTCAAGTTCCTGCTTAGATTTTTTTTGCGGTTTTGACGTGGCGGAAGGAGTCTGCGTAGTTTCATTTTCGCCTTGAGCTTGCTCCGATGCCAAAATTGCAACTTCTCTGTCAATGGGCGCGGCATTTAGTGTAGGCAGTTGAAACAGTGCGGCTAATGCCAACGCCATACCGAATTTCATTTTCAATGTTATCACTTCCTTGAATCGGCGTTAAGGCTCGACGATATTAAAATTTCGCGAAAAAGTTTTACAGTGAGCAAAAAGTTTTGGTATCGCCGCACCGTCGCCGGTAATTTGATTCTGCGCCAAATTATTTTGTCCGAAAATCAGCGCGAAGAATTGCGCCTTTGTACAATTTAACGCGGCGTCGGCATTAGTACGATTTTCATTTTTATAAACTAAAAAGACGCCGTGCTTTCTTTCGACAAAAAATTTTTCGCCGGTATCGGTGACATTGAGGTTAATTGCAACGTCATCATTCTGCGCGTCCAATGCGTCATTGGCTATTGCAAGATAATCCAGCGCCATTTCCATAGTCAGCCCGCTCATCATACCACGTCGAGATTTTTGCCGAAAAGTTGTTGAGCCTGCAAAATGTAGTACGATCATGCGGCGGCGTCACGAACTTCGGCACCGCGCAGAGTGTAAAGGTTATGCATTGTACCGGTACAATTTTCCGCCAGCCACAGCGCGTGATATTTAGGGAAGTACGCGTTCATTTCGGCAGGCGCCTCTGTATTCGGCGTAAGTTGAAATTGTATCTCCAAGCCGTCAATGTTAATCGTCTCATTCGTCTTAACGTCGTACGTCGGCGCGACAAGTGAAATACTTCCTTGCGCTTGTCCTAATCCAATGCCGATTGACATTGAGCCGGTGTCATTACCTGCAAGCGGCGTGCCGTACTGATATTGAGCGCGTCGACCCATTGCAACGCCTACATAAATATTTTCAGACGCGGCGTGTTGCAAAAAACCTTCCGGCGCGATAATCGCAACTTTACCAGAATTAATCTGTTCATTCAGCGGCAAATTTTTATCGGCAACGCTATTTTTGTCTATAACGCCTTCAATGCCGCCATAGTGATCAATGTGACTGTGACTGTACAGCACCGCCTTAATGTCAAGCTTGCCGAAATGCTTTTCCATTAACTCTACCGCCTGCCGCGCAGTTTCCTTGCACATCAGCACATCGAAGACAACCCAGCCGCTGTTTGTACGTGTCAACTGCTCACGACTAAAGTCGCGAGCTTGTCCGTACCTTAAATCGTCTTTACGATTAGCGAAGTTCAAACGCTAATGCTCCTTCGTAGGTTAGACATCGTCGGGTGGTTGACTTCACCCGTTTTGACCTGAGCTTATAGCCCAAGTCCGTTATCTATAATTTTTAACGAGTGCCCACAGCTTACGCCAACCGTTCTCTCGTTGAAGGTAGTTTAATATATTTAAAATGCTAAGTCAAGGAGGTGCGGCGTCTCCTCCCACGACTAAAGTCGAGGGTCTCCGACGCCTAATGTTATGAAAGTTATGTTCGCCATATCGTAGCCGCGCACTTGGTAAATGCCGTCGCAAACTTCAAACAAGCCGGCGTATGAATTGTTCAGCGTGTTTCGCCAAAGACTGGGATTAACGGTAGCGGGAATTTTTTCCGCAGACTTCATATAGTCACGTTGCGCGACATTCCAAACGACATTGCCTTTATCGTCATAAATTACCAACGCCTTCGGTGCCTCGATTAAGCCGCGCAGGGCGTTTTCTTTTTCACTTTCATCATCAAAGTTAAGCACGTCATACCACGTAGAATTTGCCTGCGCGGTAATTGGTGTGGCGTCTTTAGCATGCGCGGAGGAAATGTCGAAAGTTGCGGCAGGCGTCAATGCAAGCGCCAATGACACTGAAAGTGCTTTTAAAAATTTTTTTGAAAGTTTCATGTTACTTAGTCCCTGTCTCTGCGCGAACGGTCATTTCGGCGATTGGAACTGTAGCTGGAATTTGAATTGGGACGATTGGGTTTAGAATTTGTATTGGGTTTAGAGTTTTGATTGGGCTTGGAATTTGTATTAGTGCGTTTAGGTGAACCGCCTTTGCCGATAACGTCTTTAGTATTGCCGCCGCGACCTCCGGAATTACCGCCGCCGGAATTGCCGCCGCCTCTGCGCGAAATTTTATCGGCAAAAAGCTCCTCTAAGCCGAGCGTAGCTTTGTGACTGACGTTAATTTTACCGCGTTCATCAATTTCCATAACCTTGACGCTTAAAACGTCGCCGATTTGTACGGCGTCTTCGACATTGGCAACACGGTGGGCGGCAAGTTGCGAAATGTGGCAAAGAGCCTCTCTGCCGGGCAAAAGGTCAACGAATGCGCCGAAACTTTCAAGACGCGTTACAACGGCGTTTTCAATGACTTCACCTATTTCAAAGTCATGCGTGATATCTTCAATCATCTTCATTGCGCGTTTAATGCCGTCAACATCCTGCGAAGTGACAAAAATACTGCCGTCGTCTTTAATGTCGATAGTGACGCCTGTTTCCTCGATAATCTTGTTGACAACCTTGCCGCCGGTGCCGATAACCTCACGAATTTTTTCAACGGGAATTTTCGTAGTCATGACGCGCGGCGCGTACGGCGAAAGATCAGGTGCAGGTTCGCTTATGACTTCAAGCATTTTCTCAAGAATGAATGAACGACCGCGTTTAGCCCGCGCAAGAGCGTCACTCAAAATTTCGCGCGTAATGCCGGCAATTTTAATATCCATTTGAATAGCCGTGACGCCTTCGGTAGTACCGGCAACTTTGAAGTCCATATCGCCGAGCGCGTCTTCCATGCCTTGAATGTCGGTTAAAATAGTATGCTTATCGCCGTCCTTTACAAGACCCATTGCAACGCCGCTGACGGGACGTTTAATCGGTACGCCCGCATTCATAAGGCTTAACGTACTGCCGCAAACACTGCCCATTGAACTTGAGCCGTTTGACTCCAAAACTTCCGAGACAAGGCGAATGGTGTAGGGAAAATCGTCAAGCGCGGGAATTACGGGGACAAGAGCGCGTTCAGCCAATGTGCCGTGACCAATTTCGCGTCGACCGGGACTGCGCGCAGGTCTTGCCTCACCTACAGAATAGCCGGGGAAGTTGTAATGGTGAATGTAATGCTTAGTGTACTCCGGGTCTAAGCCGTCGATAATCTGTTCGTCGCCGATTGAACCGAGCGTGGTAATGGTTAAAACCTGCGTCTGTCCGCGCGTAAAAAGTCCGCTGCCGTGCGTGCGCGGGAATAAGCCGACTTCACAGCTTATGGGACGCACTTCCTCAAGTTCGCGGCCGTCGGGACGAATTTTTTCCTGCGTTATCATTTTGCGTACGACATCTTTTTTGACTTTGTAAAAAACTTCGCCGATATCCTTTTCAACGTTCGGATATTCTTCGACGGGAAATTTTTCAAGGAGTTGCGCGGTAATTTCTTCCTGCACTGCGTCAACTGCGGCGTCACGTGCAAGCTTATCGGGGTTGCGAATCGCGGCATCAACTTTTTCAGGCGCAATTTCACGTACGGCGGCTTCAATCTCTTCATTGGGGTGAAACAGTTCAAATTCAGTTTTCGGCTTGCCAATCTGCGCGGTAATGTCTTTTTGAAATTGTACGAGCTTTTTAATTTCTTCGTGACCGAATAAAATCGCTTCCAATATCACGTCTTCCGGCAATTCGTTGGCGCCCGCCTCAACCATCATAACGGCATCGGCACTGCCGGCAACCATTAAGTCAAGCTCCGAAACTTCCATTTGCTCCTGCGTGGGATTGATAATAAATTCGCCCTCAATCCTGCCGACTCTCACACCGGCAATGGGACCGTTGAAAGGAATGTCGGAAATGCAAAGGGCTAATGACGCTCCGAGCATTGCGGGAATTTCCGGCTGATTATCGGGGTCATAACAAATTATCGTGGCGATTATTTGAACGTCATTTCTAAAACCTTCGGGGAAAAGCGGGCGAATCGGTCTGTCAATCAACCTACTGCGCAAAATGCCGCTGGTCTGTGGTCTGCCTTCACGCTTATAAAAGCCGCCGGGTACTTTGCCTGCTGAATACATTTTTTCTTCACAGTCTACGGTAAGCGGAAAAAAGTCAGCGCCTTCACGCGGTTTAGCGGACGCCGTAGCCGTTGCCAATACCGCCGTGTCGCCGTAACGTACCAAGACGGCGCCGTTGGCTTGCTTAGCCATCTTGCCGTTTTCTACGACCAACTTTCTGCCGCCGAGTTCCATTTCAAAAACTTCCATATAAAATTTATCCTCCTGTTTTACGTATACGCTGAAATTTTCGACAGAAATTATTATCTTCCTTCAATTCTGCCTGCCGCCTTATAAATTCAGACTATACGATTTTTCAGAAAAATTTATAAAAATCCATTGACTAACTCAATTTTTGAGTATTATACTTTGCAATATGTTCTTACTATGTTTAAGCTTAGTTAATGTAGGATTTTTACGAAGGGAGTCAAGTTTTTTATAGACGAGTTTATTTTTAACCAGATTACGCGAGAATTCCCCCGCCTCTATAGGCGGCGGGATGAATCACACTTTTTAGGTTGACCTAAATGTAACCTTTGTGTATACTTATGAAAAAATTAGCGAAGAAAGGAGAAGTCTTCATAGGCTGAAAGTTACCAGCGCCTTCGGGCAGTAGGCTTGTGTGAGAATAGGTTGGTGTACCGACCT
>JAFTEG010000249.1 GCA_017453765.1 Selenomonadaceae bacterium | reverse complement strand
CGATAACCATACCTTTGCGCGGCATCGCGGTAATAATTTTACCCTGCTTGCCTTTATCCTTGCCGGAAAGTACAACAACGGTATCGCCGGTTTTCACGTGCATTTTAATGAGTGACAAATTTTTCACCTCCCGATTCTAATCCTTAATTAATTAGAGAACTTCAGGCGCGAGGGAAATAATTTTCATAAAATCCTTTTCACGGAGTTCACGTGCGACAGGTCCGAAAATACGAGTACCGCGCGGAGTTTTGTCCTCTTTAATAATAACTGCGGCATTTTCGTCAAAGCGAATGTAAGAACCGTCGGGACGGCTGAGACCTTTTTGACTGCGAACGACAACCGCCTTGACGACTTCGCCCTTTTTGACTTGACCGCCGGGCGCGGCAGTTTTCACCGACGCAACGATAATGTCACCGATATTGGCGTAACGGCGCATTGAACCGCCCAAAACGCGAATGCACATAATTTCCTTAGCACCGGTGTTATCGGCTACGGTAAGTCTTGTCTGCTGTTGAATCAAGTAAATTTCCTCCTTTCCACAAAACTAATTACTATTCACTAATTACTAAAAACTATTTAGCCTTCTCGACGATTTTGACAAGACGCCAGCGCTTTTCACGGGACAGCGGACGAGTTTCCATGATTTGAACTCTGTCGCCAATCTGCGCTTCATTATTTTCATCGTGCGCCTTGAATTTGACGGTACGCTTTACGGACTTTTTATAAAGTTTATGCTGAACAAGTTCCTCAATGGCAACAACGATCGTCTTATCCATTTTGTCGCTTACGACTTTGCCGATACGAACTTTACGTTCATTACGTTTTTGTTCTTCTGCCACGATTAACCTCCTTTCTTATGAAAAAAGTTTTACTGACGAATGCCGAGTTTACCTTCGTGCAGGATAGTTTTAATACGTGCGATAGTCTTTTTGACTTCACGAATACGCATGGGATTTTCCAGCTGCCCCGTCGCCTGTTGAAAGCGCAGGTTGAAAAGTTCCTCTTTCAATTCGGCGATTTTTTCTTCCTGCTCATCGGCGCTAAGATTTCTAATTTCATCAGCTCTCACCGGAGTCACCGCCTTCATCAGCCTTAGCCTCAGCCTCGTGCGCCTCTTCAACCGCCGCCGCATGAGCCGCCTTTTTAGCATCAGCCAAAGTTTCATTCACGACAGGTACGTAAACGTCGCCTTGACCTTCGTTTTCAATGAACTTGGTTTTAATCGGCAATTTGTGACCGGCAAGACGCATGGCCTCAAAAGCGATTTCGCGCGGCACGCCCGCCATTTCAAAGAGTACGCGACCGGGTTTGACTACCGCTACCCAATATTCAGGCGAACCCTTGCCGCTACCCATACGCGTTTCAGCCGGTTTAGCCGTAACGGGTTTGTCGGGGAAAATTTTAATCCAAACTTGACCGCCGCGCCGAATGTAACGCGTCATTGCAATACGAGCCGCCTCGATTTGGCGATTGGTTATCCATGCCGGTTCAAGTGCCACAAGACCGTACTGACCGTGCGCTATTTTGTTGCCGCGATTGGATTTACCTTTCATAGTGCCGCGAAATTGCTTGCGGAACTTTGTCCTTTTAGGCATCAGCATTTTGCGCACCTCCCTCAGGTTGAACTTGATCTTCCTTGATTTTTTTGTCGGGAAGAATTTCGCCTTTGAAAATCCAAACTTTAATGCCGATACGTCCGTAAGTCGTGTTGGCCTCTGCAAAACCGTAGTCGATATCTGCGCGAAGAGTGTGAAGAGGAATGCTGCCTTCGCGGTAGGATTCGGAGCGTGCAATTTCAGCGCCGCCGAGTCTGCCGCTGCACATAATTTTAATGCCCTTAGCACCGCTACGCATTGTGCGACCTACGGCTTGTTTCATTGCGCGACGGAAAGCTATACGGCGTTCCAACTGCGCGGCAATGTTTTCTGCAACAAGCGTTGCATCTAAATCCGGCGGACGAATTTCCAAAATATTTATCTCAATTTTTTTGTCGGTAACTTTCTTCAAGGTGTTTTTGATATTTTCAATGCTTTGACCGCCTTGACCGATAAGTACGCCGGGTTTTGAGGTGTGAATAGTAAGTTTAATACGATCTTTCGATCTTTCAATTTCAACGCGCGAAATACTCAGCGAAGAAGTTTGTTTTTGATTTTTAGGTTCTCTGCGATTTTTGGAATCTACCGCAATTTCTTCAATCTTCAAGTTCTTCAATTCTTTACGAATTTTGATATCTTCGTGAAGATTTTTCGCAAATTCGTGATCCTTGTCGCCAGCGTACCATTTAGCGTCCCACGTCTTGACTATACCGAGTCTTATGCCGTGCGGATGTACCTTTTGACCCAAACTTTAACCCTCCTTTTTAGGGATTAGGGATTAGGGAACAGGGAACAGATTTATTTCAGTCCTCATTCCGGCTCCCTAGAATTATTCAGCCACATTTTCTTTTTCCGAAACAATAACGGTAATATGTGAAGTACGTTTCAAAATGCTGAAAGCCTGACCGCGTGAACGGGGATGAATCCTTTTAATTGTCGGACCCTGATCCACAAAGCATTTCGAGACGAACAAATTTTCCGCGTCCATGTCGAAATTATTTTCCGCGTTTGCAATAGCCGAGTTAAGCACTTTGGTAATGAGTACCGCGCCGCGTTTGGGCGTGAACTTCAAAATTGCAAGTGCGTCTGCAACGTCTTTACCGCGAATCAAGTCCATGACAATGCGAACTTTGCGCGGCGAAATTCTCACGTACTTTGCAATGGCTCTGACTTCTTTTTGCGCCATTTGGTAACCTCCTTTCTACTACTGACTACCAGCCACTATCGATCCATCGATCCATCGATCTATCCGCTATTTACTTCAACTTCGTTTTACGTTCTTCGCCGGCGTGACCCTTAAACGTACGAGTAGGCGCAAATTCGCCGAGCTTGTGTCCAACCATATCTTCGGTAATGTAAACCGGAACATGCTTTCTGCCGTCATGTACCGCAATGGTATGGGTAATGAACGATGGAAGAATCGTTGAACTGCGCGACCACGTCTTAATAACTTTCTTCTGATTCGCGGCGTTGAGTTCTTCAACTTTCTTCAAAAGTTTTTCTTGGACGAACGGTCCTTTCTTAACAGACCTTGACAAAAATTTTTCCTCCCTTCGTATTATTTACGGCGACGAACAATAAGTTTGTCGGACGCCTTCTTGCGACGAGTCTTG
>JAFTEG010000248.1 GCA_017453765.1 Selenomonadaceae bacterium | reverse complement strand
TTTTTGGGACAATCCCGACGACGCGCAGAAAATTACGCAAGAATTAAACGCCATTAAATCCGGCGTCGAGACATTTAAAAATATTTCTGCAAAGTACGACGACGCTCAAACTTTGCTTGAACTTGCAATGGAAGAGGACGACCCTTCGCAGGAAGAAGATATCGCCGCGCAGATTGAAGTTATTAAAAATGAACTTGAAACACTGCGGCTTGAAATTTTGCTAAGTGAACCCTACGACGCCAATAACGCGATTTTAACTTTGCACGCAGGAGCCGGCGGCACTGAGGCGCAGGATTGGACGCAGATGCTTTTGCGAATGTATGTGCGCTGGGCGGAACGTCACGGCTTTACCGTAGAGACGGCTGACATTTTGCCGGGCGACGAAGCGGGAATTAAATCCGTCACGCTTTTTATCAAGGGACATAATGCCTACGGTTTTTTGAAGTCTGAAAAAGGTATTCACCGACTTGTTAGAATTTCGCCGTTTGATTCAAATGCGCGGCGTCATACTTCATTTTCTGCGTGTGACATTATGCCAGAGATTGATGACGCGGTTGAAGTCGATATCAATATGGCTGATGTTCGCGTTGACACGTACAGAGCTAGCGGCGCAGGCGGTCAGCATATTAATAAAACTTCGTCCGCCGTACGTATGACGCATATTCCCACCGGTATCGTTGTTCAATGTCAAAATGAACGTTCGCAAATTCAAAATCGCGAACAGTGTCTTAGAATGTTGCGTGCGAAACTTTTTGAATTGGAACTTGAAAAGAAGGAAGAGGAACGCGCAAAACTTGAAGGCGACAGAATGAAAATTGAGTGGGGCAGTCAAATTCGTTCGTACGTTTTTCAGCCGTACACTATGGTTAAAGACCTGCGTACTGGCGAAGAGACAGGCAACGTGCAAGCGGTTATGGACGGCGAACTTGATCCGTTTATTCGCGCATTTTTGGCATGGCGGGCGAACTTCAATAATGCGTAAAGCGTAATGCGCAATGCGTAATTAAAATTTTTACCAGCTACCAGCTAACAATAGGAGTTATATTAATGAATAAATTTTTGGCGGCACTTTTAATTTTGGCGATAATATTAATTGCCGCGTTTGAAATAATCTTGCCGCGTACCGTTGCAAGCATTTTGAAAGAGCAAGTCATAAAGTCGACGCACGCGCAGGAAGTTGAAATTTCCCTTGACTCTTCGCCCAATGCAAAAATGGCACTCGGCATTGTCGACACCGTTCACGCTACGGCAAGCGCGGGCGATATCGGCGACGTTGAATTTCAATCGCTGACTTTGGACGGCGAAAATATTAATGTCGACGTGCAGGAATTACTTTTTCCCAGCCAAAACTTGACGGCTAAACAGCGCACGGAAAAAATTTTAAAGTCGGCGGGACACGTTGAGTTAAAAGGCATTATCACGCAGGACGGCTTGAAAAATTTCATTGAAAAGAAAGTCGACCAACTCGACGACGCCGAAATAAAAATTACGCCGCAAGAAGTCACGGCGAAAGGTCAAATAAAATTTATGGGCAAGACTGCTGACGTTGACATTGCCGGAAGTTTTTTTCTTGACGAAGATGACGTTTACTTTCGCGCGACACGGTTGGACGTAAGAAATACTTTGCTTAGGCACGTGCAGATTGACAGGTACTTGGGCGACATAAAAATTTTACAAAGTGAAACATTGCCGTTAAATCTAAAATTCAGCTCAGTGCAAATGCGTGACGGCGACGTTTTAATTACGGCAGTTCGCAATTAGCGGCAGAGGTACGATGAAAAAATTTACATACAACAAATATTTAATTTGGGTAATTGCGGCGGGACTTATCGCGGCGCTGATAATATGTTGGCAGCGCTACCACGTCGAAACTGACAATTCGCAAATCGACATGGTGATTGACTACGACAGCATTACGCACCTTTCCGAGCAGGAGGGGCTGGACTTTTTTGAAGTCTTGCACCGAATGAAGGCGGCGGGCATTACCACCATTGCGGTTTACGACGCAAGTTTTGAAAAGCTCAATCGGCAGGGAAAAGTTCGCGCAATTCCCGGCAGTGACATTTTGGGCAACTATCAAAGCGGCATTCTTGCCGACGATTTATGGCGAGACGCGGTTGAGGCGAATTTAATTTTGCCCGACAGAATTTATATTATCGGACGCGACTTGCATACTTATGAAGAGGTCAAGCACGATTTAACTTTACGTCTCGGCGCGGACAGGGTTAAGCCCATTACGATCGGCGAAATTGAAATTATCGAAGTCAAAGACCGCTACGAAACTTTTGTAAAAAAGCCGTTCACCATGCCAAGTGAGGAACTTGCAATAGTTAAGGACGCGGGACTTAACATTCTTGCACGTCCCGAAAATTTTGTAGGTTGCACGCCGGATTCAATTCGCGAAGTCTTTAAGCGCTTTGACGGCTACCCCGTTGTTGAAATGGTTTTTTCCGGCAATGAAGTTTTGGGCGCGTACAATTTCGTTGACGTGACGGCAGAAGAGATGAAAAAGCGTAACATAACTTTCGGCGTGATAGAAAGTTATTCGCAGTTGCAGTTTTACCCTCAAGCCGGCATGGAGCAACTTGCACGCGATATAGGTTATGACAGAGTGGCACGCCTGCACGTAATTCCGCCGTACGACCAAAATAAAATTTCCCTTCACACTGCGATTTACCGCTGGCTTAGGACGGACTACGAACGCAATATCAGAATAAATCTTTTCCGCATTTACGAAAAGCAAGCGTCGGGTATGACGCTGTCCGAAACTAATTTCAAGTACGTTCACGACACGGCGGCTGATTTGAAAAACGGCGGCTACACTCTCGGCAAGGCTGGAACGTTTGAAAATTATTATCCCAACAAATTTTTAAGATTCTTAGTCATAATCGGCACCGTTGCGGCAGGCGTATTGTGTCTTTCATTAATTTCGCGCAGATTGAATGAGAATCAAAAAATTCAGCTGATAATGTTCGGCGTCATTGCGGCAGTGGCAGGTATACCGATTTTAATGGGAGCAGGCGGCAAAGTCAGATTAGTTGCGGCGCTTGTCAGTGCTAACGTATTTCCCGCGCTGGCAATAATTTGGCAACTCGACAGACTGCGGTCAATCAAGTTAAAGGCGCGCTGGGAGTCAATTAAAAGCGTAAAAGACGGCGGCTCGGAATATCCGAAAGTTCAAGTCATACCGGAATTGACGGTGGGACAAATTATCTGGCTGTCCGTCGCGTCCCTGTTTGTAACGTCGACAATCTCAATGTTCGGCGCGGCGTACTTGGCCGGCGCGTTGTCGGACGTAATTTATTTCTTGGAATTTGAAATTTTTCGCGGCATAAAGTTGACATTCGTAATGCCGCTGGTACTTGTCGCAATCGCCTTCTTGCAACGATTCAACGTCATTGACGATTTGAAGAAAAGTTTCACGGCGGAAGAGCAGATAAAAGAAATTTTGGAAATGAACGTCACGGTTAAAAATTTAATCGGCGTCTTCTTCGTACTTGCGGCGCTGGCAATTTTAGTAATACGCAGTGGACATTCAACCGGCATGCCCGTTTCAAATTTGGAAGTCAGCATACGCGAATGGTTGGAAGATAACTTTTACGCCCGCCCGCGTTCAAAGGAAATTTTCTTGGGACATCCCGCCTTCGTGTTGGCAGTCGCGGCATTTTTGAAAAAGTTCCCGAAGAAAATTTTATTCATCTTGACAATCGTGGCTACAATCGGACAAAGTTCAATGGTTGAAACATTTGCGCACGTCCACACGCCGATTTTTGTATCGTTTATGCGCGGCATTGACGGCTTGATACCCGGCGCGGCATTCGGCTCAATCGCGATTTTAATTTTCTACTACGTGACTAAGTACATCAATAAACCTAAGAAAGAGTTTATCGTATAAAAACGACGCTTTAAATACGCACTAAAAAACCGCCCTCAAACATTTTGGGGACGGTTAATTTTTTTTGCCGATTTAAAATTCCAGCCGATTAAGCGGCGGTTAAAATTTTATTTTTCAAAGTAATGCTTCAGCAAGCCTGCAAAACCTTTTCCGTGACGCGCCTCGTCTCTTGCCATTTCGTGAACCGTGTCATGAATTGCGTCGAGGTTAAGTTCTTTGGCAAGTTTCGCAAGGTCTTGTTTGCCTTGACAAGCGCCGTGTTCTGCCGCAACGCGTTTTTCAAGATTTTCTTTCGTCGACGCGGAAACAACTTCGCCGAGAAGTTCAGCAAATTTGGCGGCGTGTTCAGCTTCCTCCAACGCGTAACGGCGGAAAACTTCGCCGATTTCCGG
>JAFTEG010000002.1 GCA_017453765.1 Selenomonadaceae bacterium | reverse complement strand
TACCGTAGGGACTACGGGAAGTAAAGCCTGTATGAGAGGCAGTAAGACTAAGGATAGCAGCCCCGCAGATACTGTAAGCCTAAGGAAGCAGGTATCGTTGATTCAGGAAGCTCCCGCCTCTATAGGCGGGGGTAGTTCACAATATCAGATTCTCTTGAGTATAAGTCACTTGAGTACGAAACAGGTTTTCTGTTTTGGCATTACCTTATGAAACAGACAGCTGATTCTGCCGACGCCGCCAGCACCGATTACAGCACCAATCACAGCAAGCTTAATTTCAGCGGTACGGAGGGCGCAGACGTAGGCTATGCGGGCTACGTGAATTTCGGCGACGGCTCAAATTATGCATTGGGTAGCGGCGATGACACGCTTTATGTTTACGGCGACAATGTTTCGGTGGATGGCGGCGCTGATAATGACAGGATAGAAAACCATTCGGCGAACGTGACGATTACCGGCGGCACCGGCGCTGATACCATTGATATGGGCGATAAATGGAACAACGTCTTTAACTACGCGAATGGCGACGGCAACGACACCGTGTACAATTTCCATGAAAATGACCAAATGAATATCAGCGGCGCGGCACATTCCACGACTGCAAGCGGCACTGACGTAATTGTAAGTGTCGGCGACGGACAAGTTGTGCTTAACGGCGCTAACGGTAAAACTCTTAACATAGTCAACAGCTATCAATCGACTGTTACTACACCTGCGGCGGCGACAGATACCATTACGCCTGCAACGACAGATACCATTACGCCTGCAACTGTTGAAACGGTTACGCCGGCAAGAGAATATGCCTACACGTACAATTCTGGCAACATGACAATTTCCGATTATCAGTCATGGGAAAATATTAAATTTAACGGGACGTATTCAGATTGGGCGGTTGACGGCAATGACTTCATTGTAAATGCCGCTGAAGGTTCTCTGCGCGTAAGCGACGCAAGAAGAAAGATGATTGAACTCTACGACGGCAACAATGATTTAATGATGCACGCCGTAATGCAGAACGCGGGCGATTATTTTGTCGGTACGGTTTATGATGAGGAAGGCAATATCACCGACGGCACGTACTATGAAAAAGTTGTAGTTATCGGTGCAAGTGACGGCAACAACACCATTTCGGCAGGCGCAGGCGGCTCGGAACTTTGGGGCAACGGCGGCGTAAATCTGCTTATCGGCGGAGACGGTGAGGATACATTTATTTATAACAGCGGCGAAGGCGCGGGATTCATTGAAGCCGGTACGGAAGACACGATTAAGTTCAGCGACGTGACCTTTGACCAGATTCGTAAAATTAAATTCGACGCCGACAGAACGCTTTTTGTATTCGACAATTTTAATATTTTAAATGTCACGGGACAGCCGGAAAATTTCATTATCGGCGGACAAAAATACCGAGCGGACTATAACGCCAAGCAGTTGCAGGAAGTTCATACAAATTAAAAATCTGCGAAAAAAATTTAATTTCGATAAAAATATTTAGCGTAACTTCGCGCAGATTTTCATATAAGCGGCGAAAAAAATTAAACACATACGCAGATGAAAAAACTTGACTGTTGCATTAAAATAATGCGGCAGTCTTTTTTTTATTAAGAATTAAGAATTAAGAATGAGCCGGTAGCTTGTAGGGGTTGTTTGTAAATTCAAAATTAAAATAGTCTGCGCGGATTAAATTTAAAAATTGGCGCGGATTAAATTCCAAAAGCGGCGCGGATGTATTTTGAGCTGCGTACGTAAAAGTTAGGCTTACAAAAACTCGTGCGTACGTCAAAGCCGGAATTACGAAAAGGTATGCGAGCTACATCCGCGCCATGTTTCTTTTGTTACTTTTCTTTGCGCCAAAGAAAAGTAAATCCAACCGCCAAAGAAAAGTAACACCAACCGCCAAAGAAAAGTAAATCATTTACAAAGTTGGAATTTACCAACAGCCACTAATTACGGACTACTTCTTTGCACAAATATCACAAAAGTTTTTTTCGTAACGTTAAGGGAGCGGAAAAATTTTTCGATATCTAAGGAAGAAAAGCAGTTACCAAAAATTTTAAAGATAAGCTGCTATAATAAGTTAGGGTGGTGAATTGATATCATGTATATAAACAACGTAAATCCTGCGGCGAATTATTATTCCTCAACGTCAAATGCGGCGTCACGCTACGCGGCGGCGTCGGCTGTCAGCTCGGTTCAAAAAAAAGACGAATTGACCCTTTCCAGTCAAGCACAGAGTTTCCAAGACATTTTGCAGAAGTTGCGTAAGGAAAATGAAGTTCGTCAATCCAAAGTGGACGAGTTCACGCAGAAAATTGCAAGCGGAGACTACAAAGTTTCCTCTTCAGATATAGCGCTTAGTCTTTTGGCAAGCCGATTTTAGGGCATAAAGTATGTGGCAAGAATTAATTGACGTACTCAAAAAAATCTGCGCGGTCTACGATGATTTAAGCAGAATCGGCGAAAAAAAGCGCGATACCTTAGTTGCCGTTGACATGAAGGGTTTGGCGAAGGTTTTAGACGAAGAGCAACTGGCGGCGGCGAAAATTCAAAACCTTGAAAAAAAGCGCGGCGCTATCCTCACGGAGCTTTCAAAAACTTTAAAAAATGTCAACGCCGACACTAAGGCGGATGAACTTTATAAAAAAGCACCGACCCTTGCCTTACAAACCGAATTGACCAATTTGCACGCGGCACTTACAAAAAGTGTCGAACGCGCGGTGAAATTGCGGGACAACAACCAAATTCTCGCGCAGAGTGCATTGAAAGCCGTTAAATATCACTTAAACAAATTAGGCGGCGCGACAGTCAATCCCACTTACGGCAGGGTCGGCAATGCAGGCGTCACTCATGAAAAAAAGTTTGACTTTAAAGCATAGTTAGATCGATGGATCGATAGATCGATAGATCGATGGTGTACTAGCAACTAAAAAAGGTTTTCACATGGACGAAGTGATAAAACTCTTAAGAGGGCGAGTGGTTCTTTGCGGACAGCTTATAAAGTTGTTCAATGAATGGATCGACTTATTGAAAATTAATTCGTCAAACACAATCGAACTTGTCAATAAAATATCGGCTATCATAAAAGACCTTTCCGTAAATGCGGCGAAATCGCAGGCGTTTTTGGACGGCGTGCAGTCTTCTTCACTGAAAGAATTTATTTCGGCTCAGGACAAAGACATTAAGCGCGACGTCGCGGAAAGGCTTTTATTACAATCTGAAAAGTTGCAAAGTCAACTGCAGGCAAAAAAAGCTACCGCCGAAAAATTGAACATAGAAGGAAAAAAATTTGCCGACTTCACCTTAAATATCATAACACAAACTCAGACAAGCAACACTTACGGCGCAGAGGCGGCAACTTCCGCGCAGGCTAAAAAACATATCTTTGAAGCCAATGTTTGACGAAATTTTTACGCCGAATTAAATGTAAACTTTAAAATTTACGCCGAAATAAATTTAAATTCAAAATAAACAGCCGTGAAAGAAGGGATTATTTATGGGTATGTTTACCGGACTCAATACAATG
>JAFTEG010000247.1 GCA_017453765.1 Selenomonadaceae bacterium | reverse complement strand
ATAAAGAAATACTGGCGGCAGAAGAATCAATCAGAAATCGCGTTGAAGAATTAAAAAGTAGAGGTGAAAAACCTTGAGCAATTCAATAACATATGAGGACGTTAATTCTATAGTCGAAGAACTTTTTCGTAATTCCGACAAAGTTATTGCTCAAGCAAAAAAAGACAAGTCAAATTTATTCAATGCAGGACGTAAAGTCGCATATTACGAGTCATTGGACACCATTAAAAATTGGTTGACAATCTACGACAAAATTTCTTCTAAAAATTATAATGACAGAGATTTTGAAAAGAATTTTGTATCTTAAGAGGTGAAATTTCTTGAAAGATATTGATTCAAATATTGGGGAAGACATTGACGCAATTATTGAAGATGACCAAATGAGCCACATTATTTCACTGGTTTTAGATAACGCCAACGACGCTATAGAAGAGGCAAAACTTGATGAAAATGACGAATTTGCACAGGGAAAACTGTCTGCTTATGAAGAAATACTAGATATTATAAGAGATAGGTTGGTAGCTCGTAATCAAGACTTAAAACGTTTTTGTTTTACCAAAAATTTGGAAGAACGACTTTTAAAAACTAAATGAAAAATTATCGCAGACTTTTAATTTACATGAAGCCTTATCTCGGCAGATTGGCTCTTGCTGTATTTTGCATAATCATGGCGTCCGGTGCTAACTTGTACCTGCCGTGGATTATCAAAGACATGATAGATAAAGTGCTTTCCGGCGGAAACATGGGAATGCTGAATTTTATTTGTATCAGCATTGTAGTTGTCTTTGCATTTCGCGGCTTTTTTTACTATTGGCAGTCTTACCTTGTCTCTTACATTGGGCAAAGGGTAGTAGCGGACGTGCGATCTGTTATGTTTCAAAAATTTCAGCGAATGCCTATGGCGTACTTTGACAAGCATCAAACCGGCGAAACAATGAGCTACGTTACAAATGACGTTGCCGCCGTACAGTCCGCGCTTGTAGATAACCTTATTGAACTTTTCACTGAAGCTGCAATTTTAATCGGCTCCATAATTTTAATGCTGTATATCGATTGGAAGTTGACGCTGTTGACGCTTGTCACCGTGCCTATGGTCGGCTACGCGATGAAAATTTTCGGACGCAAGATAAAAAGCGCGGGTACGCTGATTCAAGAGAAAATGGCTGATATAACGTCGCTGTTGCAGGAAAGTATCTCGTCAATCCGAATTGTAAAATCTTTTGTACGCGAAGAATACGAAATAAAAAGATTCGGCGTAGAAAACGAATTGAACTTTCAAGCGTCGATGAAAAATGCGAAGTTGACAAGCCGCCTTACGCCTACGGTAGAATTTCTTGCCGCTCTCGGCGTGACGCTTATTGTATGGTTCGGCGGTTACGAAGTCATTCACGGCTTTATGACGGCGGGATTTCTTGTCGCCTTTCTCACATACGCGGTCAACCTTGCTAATCCGGTAAAGCGCCTTTCGCGAATTTACGGCAGAATGCAACAGGCTATGGCGGCGATTGACAGAATTTTTTCCGTGCTTGATTTGGAAGAGCCTGTCAACAGTAAACCCGACGCCGTAACCTTGCCGCCGGTAAAGGGACGCGTTACGGTAGAAAACGTTACATTCAGCTACGACGGTCAACACAACGCGCTGGAAAATGTTTCTTTCGACGTTGAGCCGGGACAGATGATAGCGTTCGTGGGACCTTCCGGCGCCGGTAAATCCACCATTGCAAATTTAATTCCCCGCTTTTACGACGTGACAGGCGGCGCGATTAAAATTGACGGCATGGACATTCGCGACGTGACGTTAAATTCTCTGCGCGAACAAATTGGAATTGTGCCGCAGGAAACACTGCTTTTTTCGACGACGGTCATGGAAAATATTCGCTACGGCAGACTTGATGCCACTGATGATGAAGTTATTGCGGCGGCTAAGGCGGCTAACGCCGATGATTTCATTCGTGACTTGCCGAACGGCTATCAAACGCAGATTGGTGAACGCGGCTTGAGTTTAAGCGGCGGTCAGCGTCAGCGTATGGCTATCGCGCGCGCAATGCTAAAGAATCCTCAAATTTTGATTTTGGACGAGGCAACTTCAGCGCTTGATACTGAAAGTGAAAAGATTGTTCAATCGGCGCTTGATGAACTTATGGTCGGGCGTACGAGTTTTGTCATTGCGCACCGGCTTAGTACGATTTTTGCCGCAGACCAAATTTTTGTTATCGACAAAGGCAGAGTTTGTGAACACGGCACGCACAAAGAGCTTTTACAATTGGGCGGCGTTTATGCGCACCTCTACAATATTCAATACAGCAACATTTAGTTTGATTAAGGATTAAGAATTAAGGATTAAAAGCTGGCAGATTAATAAAAAAAATAAACCGCATAATTATATGCGGCTTTTTTAGTTTGATCGATAGTTGTTAGATCGATGGATCGATAGATCGATAGATCGATGGTTTTCTATCTATCTAGCCACTATCGATCCAGCAACTATCGATCCAGCAACTATCGATCCAGCAACTATCGATCCAGCAACTATCGATCCAGCAACTATCGATCTATCCACT
>JAFTEG010000246.1 GCA_017453765.1 Selenomonadaceae bacterium | reverse complement strand
GTGCGGCGCGTACGATATATTGAAGGCAAGGCGTTGATTTTGGACAAAAATTATTTCCTCACGTCAGTTGTAAAAAATTTGACGGAGGAAATTGCAAAGAAGTCTATTTATGAATATCTTGAAAACACGCTAAAGGTAAAGATTATGACGAGCAAGCGCAAAATGACTACCGAGTTTGCCACGAGTGAGGATAAAGAATATTTGGAGCTGGCGGATTATAATTGTTTGGCGATAGTAAGCGGCAGGGTTTTTAATGACGCGGGGATACAGTTTGAGTATACGGAATCGCGACACAGACCGGATTATTTTTGTTTTGAAGATACTGCCACGCGTCGCAAGTTCAAAGGTTAGGCAGTGTTGAATCAATAAAATAAAAAAATACAGTTGCAAATTACGTAACAGCCGCAATTATGGCGGGGCGCACAAGGACGTGCGCCCGTCCGCGCAAGCGACGTGATGTCGCTTCTGCGGACATGTTTCTTTTTGTTACTTTTTCTTTGCGCCAAAGAAAAAGTAAATCCTAAAAAAATCTTATGTATTTATATGTTTTTGCTTGACGTAAATAAATTTCTATGCTAAGATTTTGCCGTTGATAACTTGGCGCCTTCGTCAAGTGGTTAAGACACCGCCCTCTCACGGCGGGTTCAAGGGTTCGAATCCCTTAGGCGTCACCAAAATTTTGAAAAATTACTGACGTTGCCGGCGGTTGTCGGTAGCGTCATTTTGCATTTAAGGGGTTATAGAAATCTGAGATTATTTATATAAATTCCAAAATTGTAGAAATATTTGTAAGGGGGAATTTAAATTGATGACAGAAAAAAATTTTCGCTCCAACATTCAAATAACTGTTGAAAAAGTTCGCGCTGAAAATCCAATGGCGCCGTCAATAACAAACACCGTCACGCAGGATTTTGTAGCAAACGCGCAACTTGCGGTAGGCGGCTCGGCGGCAATGATTTATCTGCCGGACGAAGGCGAAACAATGGCTAAAGTTGCACGCGCAGTTTACATAAATCTCGGCACGCTAATGCCTTTTTACGCCGAAACAATTCCGCGCACTCTTCGCGCGCTTGAAAAAAATCAAAAGCCTTTTGTAGTTGACCCCGTTGCAATAGGTATCGGCAATTTGCGTACGGAAATTTTAATGCAGATGAAAAATTTCAAGCCTACGATTATTCGCGGCAATGCGTCTGAAATTATTTCGCTGGCAAAACTTTGGAATTTGCACGAAGAAGACGGCGGCTCGGTACGCGGCGTTGACTCTACCGAAACGGTTGAAAAGGCGGCTCATTCTGCCGTTGAGTTGGCGAAGTTCACTAAAGGTACCGTTGCTGTTTCCGGCGAAAAGGATTTGATAACCGACGGCAATGTTGTAATTTACTCTTTAGGCGGCTCTCCCTTACTGTCGAAAGTTACCGGCGGCGGTTGCGCACTCGGCGGCGTCATGGCAATTTATTTAACCGTTGCCAGTCCGATTATTGCGGCGTTCACCGCTACGGCTATGTTTAACTGCGCGGGGACTCGTGCGGCTGAAAAGGCTAAGGCGCCTGCAAGTTTCAAAATGCATTTTCTTGATGAACTCTATTCAATCAATGCGGCTGATGTTGCGGCGAGTGAATTTGCCGTTTTTAATGCGGAGTAGCGGTTAGCTGTAAACGGTTAGCTGTTAGCTGTTAGCCGGTAGTAGGTGTCAGCTGAAGTGCAGGTGGAAAATTTTATGCGGAAAAAATTTGACCTCTCGGCGTACCTTGTCATAGGTCCCGAAAACACGGAAAAGCCGATTGAAGAAGTCGTAAGTGCGGCGGTACGTGCAGGATTTACTTTTGTACAGATTCGCGCGAAAAATTCTTCTGCGCGGGAGATAATTTCAATTTTGGAAAAAAGCGCGGCGGTTATTGACGAACTAAAAAAAAGTTCAAGCGTGACGCTGGTTGTCAATGACAGGTTGGACATTGCACTTGCGGCGCTTGAACGAGGAATTAAGGTCGACGGCATTCACGTGGGGCAGAGCGACATTCCGGTTGACGTTTGCAGAAAATATTTAGGCGACGACGCGATTATCGGTCTAAGTGCGCGTACGGAAAATTTGATTGACTACGTGAAAAATGTCGACGTTACGGACATTGACTATTTCGGCGCGGGACCGTTGCACAAAACGCCGACTAAGCTCGATTGCGGCTTGACTGCGGACGGAAAATTTTTGACGCGCAGTTTTGATGAACTTTCACGCCTTGCCGAAATTTCGCCGGTACCGATTGTGGCAGGCGGCGGCGTTAAGCTTGCTGACATTGCCGAACTTGCCGCGACGAAGGTCAACGGCTTTTTCGTGGTATCTGCCGTTGCCGGTGCCGAAAATCCTTTTGACGCGGCGGCTGAACTTGTGCATGCGTGGAAGGCGGCTTACACGTGAATTTTAGAAAGTGGCACGTAAAATTTAGAAAGTTGTAAGTAAATAATCAAGCTGTAAGTAAAATTTAAAGTACGTGGAATTTAAAAAATAATGCCGCGTTTATTTTTCCATACCGCCACATCATTTGAAATGGTGTCGACTTTAGACGTAAGCGCCTTTATGGAATTTTCAATGACTTCAAGACGCTTTGCCAAATTTTCATCGTGATTTGCCAATTCATCTTTTGCGTCATAAATTCTATATGATATTTGGTCAGTGCGGACGCTGAAAAGATTTTCTATTTGACTCAACAAACTTTTTTGAAAACGTTCTTGCGCCGCCGCCAATTCGGAAATTTGGTTAATACTTTGAATTAACGGCGCGGAAATTTTATCGGCGATATTTTTTGAATCGTCGGCAACGGTATTGTGAATTGCAGTTACAAGCGCTTGGCGTGCCGCGTTTTCTTCGCGCATATACGCAGACAAGTCAAATGCAATTTTTTTACGCATCTCGGCGTTATCCGAAACATTTTTGTTGACAACTTCCGTAATTTTATCGACGAACTTTTTGCGTGAAAGTTTTTCTTCGGCAGACAGTGCGGCTAAATCTTGACCGGTAACACTTAAATTGTCTTTAATCTTCGTCAACGGAGCGGCTAAATCTTTAACCGCCTGCGCAGTGTCTTGAACTACAAGCGCGTGAATGTCTTCAAGTAATTTACTTCGCGCAGATTTTTCATTTTTAGTGAACTCTGATAAAGTTTTG
>JAFTEG010000245.1 GCA_017453765.1 Selenomonadaceae bacterium | reverse complement strand
CGTATAAACTACCGAAATATAGAATGTGGACGCACTTAATGCCGCTATGTTTCTTTTGTTACTTTTCTTTGCGCCAAAGAAAAGTAAATCCTAAAAAACCTTAGCAATTATAAAAATCTGAATTAGTCAACACGCCCTAGTTGTTAGTTAATAGTTGTTAGTTGTTAGTTGTTAGTTAATAGCAGGTAGTAGCCGGTCTTTCAATTCTTAATCCTACATTCTTAATTAAAAAATCCCGCCGCCTTATGCAGGTTGCGGGAAATTTTTTTATTTATGATATCGATTAAATAATTGCAAAAAAAATGGCGGAGGGGGTGGGATTCGAACCCACGGTAGCTTTTGACTACACTTGATTTCGAGTCAAGCACCTTCAACCGCTCGGACACTCCTCCGAATGCAGAAAAGTCTATCACACAAAATAAAATTTGGCAAGCATTATTTTTGAACCCAACCGGTCTTCTCATAAGCCCAATTACTTCCGTCGGCAAAAGAAAACGTCGGCGCACCGGAAATACTTTCCAAAGTCAAGCCGTAATTGCCGTCGGCAAATTGCAGTGACAAGCCGCCGCCTTTGACTGACTCGGTGTTGGTAAGCGCGGAAAGGGGAATATTGAAAAGATTAATGGTGTCGTCCTCTGCCGCACCGATAATTAAATCGTTGCCTTCGTACTGACCGAAGAAGAAAACCTCCGCGCCGGTGCCGCCTTGCAAGGTGTCGTTGGAAGAGGCGCCGTTGCCGCCCCAAAGTGACGAACTTCCCGCGCCGCCTACAATTTTTATATTGGTGTCATTGGCGCCTGCAAGTTGATTGTCGCCGGTTGATTCGGACGCGTCAATATTCGTTATTTCGTAATAACTTTGACCGTAACTGCCGTCAAGCCAAATCATATTTTTGCGCGAGTCGGCAACTTTCAAAGTGTTATCCGGTGAACCGCCCATAAATAGATTTATACCTGCGTCATAGGTTAAAGTATTTGCCGTGAAATAGTCACCGATTTTTGCGCGGCTGATATTTGTAGCGTCGGTCGAATACTGTATCTCATTGTCAACGCTGTATTCTGTAGGAATGAGTAGCTCCTCACTGGTAGACATTACAATATGCACGGTGTTATTGTCACGATAGGCGCGATCAATGCCGCCGTTGTAAAAATTTATTACGTCGGAGTTGTCTGCGGAACCGAATACAAAATTTCTTATGAAGTCCGTGCCGTCCGTCATACCGTACCAAAACATATCTCTGCCGTTGTTGCCGTAGAGGGTATCGTTGTTGCCGCTACCGCCCCAAAGAGAATCGCCGCCGGATCCTGCATAAATGACATTGTCGCGCAGATTTCCTACCAGCGTCCTTTTGCGCGTAGAGTTTCGTGCGTCAAGGGTTTTGGCGGAAATATTTCTGTACGTCGTCGTTTTATTTATTTCGTCCGTACCCATAAGCCAAACATTTCGCGTGTACTGGTCAGAAACATAAACCGTGTAATTGTCGTAGCTTATACCTGCGGGAATTGCCGACATATCTTCAGTGTAATTTGAAATTACCCCGCCTAAGTACGAAGATTGCAAACTGTCATCAACAAATCTCACGGCGGTGGCATAAACAACGTCATCAATGTTCGTCACGCCTTGCAAAGTCACTCTCAATTTTTCAGAATCGCCGGTTAAAACGATATCGGTATAATTTCCCTGCGAATCGGTTAAAATCGAGTAGATAAAGTAGCCTGTATCTTCGCTGAAACACAAATGCGCAGTGGAAGAAAAATCGGTTATCAGTGCCTCAATTCTGTAGCCGGTGACGGTCGTAAGTTCCTCAAGTTCAGAAGTCAATGACGTGTTGAAAGAGAAAGTGTCGCGACCGTCGCCGCCGGTCAAAGTAAGGTTTGTAATTGAAAACACGGCGTCACTTGAGCTGTTGTAAAGTTTAGTCGTGATATAATCATCGCCGACATCGCCGTAAACAACGGCAGAATCGTGAATGATAGTGATATCATCATTTCCGGCGTTGCCGCGTATGGTTGCTTCGCCGTTACCGCTGCCGGGAGTGTTGCCGCGTCCGCCGCCGGGTGCCGTTGCGCCGCCGCTTGACGGCAAAAATACCAGCGTATCATTGTCATTGCCGCCGTAAATAAAGCCGCCGTTACCGCGACTTGCTACGTAATCATTTCCGCCTAATGCAGAAATTGACGCGCCGTCGCCGCTTGAGCTTATCCAGTCGGCATCTGACGTGCCGTTTATCGCCGCATTCGGTGCGCTTACTATGGTTGTCATAAAAATTTTTCCTCCAATCGAATCCGGCTTTTAACCTAAGTTTTCATACTAATCCTATTTCATTTTATCGCCGAATTTTCTGTTACGCTTAAAAATTTTTCAATTTTATTTTCAGGTAATTTTAACATAAATCTATGGCGTATTGACAAACTTTGAGAAATATTTTTGGCTTATTATTTATACGTTCTTTTGGTGTGAAAATTAGAGGTCGTTGGTAAATTCCAACTTGGTAAAAAATTTTTTAGGATTTACTTTTCTTTGGCGCAAAGAAAAGTAACAAAAGAAACATGGCGCGTATGTAGCTCGCATGCCGTTCGTTAGTTCAAACTTTTACGTACGCACAAGGTTACGATAAATCTAACGTTGACGTACGCAGCTCAAAGTACATCCGCGCCGTCTTTTTTCCGGCTAAAAGCTACCGGCTAACCGCTAATAAAAAATTTTCGTTGTGACAAAGTGATTTGTATGCTAAAATAGCGCGAGAAAAATTTTTAAGGAAGTGACGGTCATGAAGTGTCGGCGATGCGGCAAGGAGATAAACAATTCGACGCGTTGCAGTTTTTGCGGCTATGATAATTTTGAAGAAAGCAACGTCCGAGAAATGAGCAGTGCCGAAAAAAATTTTTATAACGGCGTGACGATTGACGTAAGCTCCGACGGTAAAAGTTACAATGACCGCAGAGAAAATGACTACACGAGTTATCAAAGCACTTACGTAAATTTCGGCGGCACCAATATACTTTTTAATCTTCTTTCAAAACTTATCGGCGGGCTTTTCAAAGGCAGTCTTCTTGCAAAAATTATTGCAGGCGTAATTTTCCTTGCCTTCGCGGCATTTATGTTTTTCGTCGCACTGCCGATTTTCTTCGTACTTGTGGCAGGCGCCGTTGTAGTTTTAATTGTCGTGCCGTATATAAAAAATAAATTTTTTGGACGGCGCTTAAGGTGAACGGAAGGCGGTTAAGGTGAAAGCAACGGTACTTTTAAGCGGCGGGCTTGATTCAACTACCTGCCTTGCTATTGCCGTAGAAAAATATGGGCGTGAAAATGTCGTCGCCGTGTCAATTTTCTATGGTCAACGTCATGCACGCGAACTTGAAAGCGCAAAAAAAATCGCCGCGTACTACGGCGTTGAGCATTATGAATTTGATGCCGCGCAGGTTATGACGTATTCCGATTCCGCGCTTATGAACACGTCCGAAAAAAAGCTGGAACATTCCAGCTACGGCGAGCAGGTGAAAAAAAATCTGCGCGTCGATACATACGTACCATTTCGCAACGGTTTAATGCTGTCTATGGCGGCAAGTTTTACAGACGGAATTTTTCACGGTGCCGACGCTGAAATTTTTATCGGCGTTCACCAAGATGACAGCGCGGTAAATGCCTACGCCGATTGCAGTGAAAATTTCATTCGTGCAATGAGTGACGCGGTGAATATCGGTACTTACGGCAAAATAAAAATCGTCGCGCCGTTTTTAGGCAGGACGAAGGCTGATATTGTAAAGACCGGACTTGAATTGAAAGTGCCGTACGAATTGACGTGGAGCTGTTACTAACGCGGCGAAGTTCCTTGCGGTAAGTGTGCAACCTGCATTGACAGAGCAGCCGCCTTTGCCGCAAACGGCGTTGATGACCCCGCGCTTTTTTAATTAAGAATTAAGAATGTAGAATTAAGAATGGTGAGAGCGGCATTAACCGGCGTCTATGCGCCAAGTCTGAATTACAGTGCCCACTGACTCGCGGCGTAACGTCTAACCTACAGAAGTGTTAGACGCGGACGCACTTAATGCCGCAATGTTTTCTTTGCTACTTTCTTTTGCGCCAAAAGAAAGTAGATGAAAAAAATAAATAAACTTGAAAGGACTTGTAATTTTAAAAATGAATTTAGACTTGGCAATTTTAATTCAAGTAGCAATAGGCGTCGCAATTTTGTACGCAATAAAAAAAGCATTGGAACTGCCGCTTTGGGTGCTGAAAAACAGCATTGCGGGAGCGATAATGCTTTACATATTTAATTTGTTCGGTTTCTTCACGCTGAAAGTAACCTTCGTACACTGCCTTATTGTCGGCGTGCTGGGAATACCCGGACTTATAGGCTTGATAATTTATTTTTATCAAATTGTGCCGGAAGTCGGTTCGCTACTCTGATTAAGTCGAAATAATTTTTTAGCCGACAAAAAAACTCCACAGAAAAAATTTCTCTGCGGAGTTAATTTTTTAATTACGCCTTAGATTAGATTTACTCGCTACCGGCTACTAGGGGCTGTTGAATAACTCAAAAAACGTTGCAAATTTAGTAAACGCCGCAATTATGGCGGGGCGCACAAGGACGTGCGCCCGTCCGCGCAAATCGCCGGACGCGATTTCTGCGGACATGTTTTCTTTTTGTTACTT
>JAFTEG010000244.1 GCA_017453765.1 Selenomonadaceae bacterium | reverse complement strand
TTGAAAAGCACGGGGCCAATTTTCATTAACATTTTCATCTTCGTAGTGACTTTCTGAAAATCTGTAAATCTCTTTGTGAAGGATATTCGACAATTCATCGTAAAGCGCCACTAATTTTTTACGTGAACGCGACAAAAAATCTTTGCGCCATTCGTTAAGCTGTACATGCTTATCATACCAAATATCGCTTTCAAGCAGAGACTGTCCACTTTGTTCGTAAATCTTTAAGATAATATTGTTCATCGGCACGGCAACGCTGTCGACAAAAGTTTTTATGCGCAAAAATCTGCCGTCATTCTTAATTTTTTCAAGAATAAATTTTTCAACCTGCGCGAATTTGCTTGCCTCGTAAACTTGTGAATTGTTGCCTCTGCACGGGTGCGCTTGATAAGCGGCAAGCAAGTGCGTGGCGACAAATTTAATGCCGCTCCAATCTTGATTATGACCGGCGGCAAATTTTTTGAACTGCTTTAATATCGCGTCAACGTTGCTTGTATTTGACATTAAATCCTGCAAATCCTCAATGTCCAAGTCATCATTAATGTTAAAGCTCATTTTGACGTTAATCAGACCGAGAACGGGTTTACCGAGTTTTTTAAGCTGAGCAAGACAAGTCGCCTCGTCAGCTTGCGGCGCGTCACTTGTCAGCAGGAATAAAATCAAGTCCGCAGATTTCGCCGCGTCCATTGCAAGCTTTTCATCTTCAGCGCCTTCAAAAGCACAAATGCCCGGCACGTCGGTAATTTTTAAACCGTTCCAATAATAGTCGCGTACGTCACGCGTAGTACGTTGAGAACCCTTGCCGATAGATCTACCGTTGCCGTGCGTCAAAATTTCCATAAGCGTCGACTTACCCGCCATTGTGCGGCCGTAAACTACTATTGAAAAATCTTTTTGACGCTTGCGCAGATTTTCAAGATCGGTACCGATACTGCCGATACTTTTTTCAAGGTTGCCGAGTTCTTTTTCTTGCGCCTTGATAAGTTCGGTATTTTGAATGCGCGACACTTTACTTTGTTCCGCATTGGCAGAGGCAACGCGACTTTTGGCTTTCGACAAAGTATTTTGAATTTCGGCGTAGTTATCGCGTGCAAGCTTGTAACCTTCTTCAGCGGCTTGACGGCATTTTAAAAGCTCACTTTCAATTATACTGCTCAAAAAATCACCTACTTAAGAATTTTTTTAACTCCGTGTTTGATAACCTGCTTGCCGATTTCGCGCATCGGCTTGGACGTTGCAAGCTTTGCCGTGTTTTTGGCGCCGATAGTGTTGATAAGCGCCTTAACAACTCCAATAAGAATTTTTCCCAACATTTTTCATTCCTCCTCAAATTTTTACAGACGAATAAATTTTTATACAAGCCGATTATAAACAAAAAAAATTGCGTTGTATTGTTCCGCCGGGACAAAACTACAAAAAATTTTCCCGTGCAACGAGAGCCACACTTTTTAAATCACGTGCATATTACATTGCGTCTATAACTTTGTCAATCTTGCCGCGCAGATTCAGCACGCTTGCAATTTTGAAAAATTTCTTGTAATATTCGCAGTGAAGTTTAAATTGTAAGGAGTGATTTTCATGCCAAAATTTGATTTTTCCGGTATCACGTCGGCATTTTCAAGAAAAGAAAATAAACCTACCGAAACTACCCAGCAAAAAGTTGAAGCGGCCGTGCAGGGAGCGTCAGGCTCATCTCCTTTGTCCGGTTTGGCGGCGGCACTTGCAAGCCAAGCCAATAAACCTGCCGAAGAACCTGCAAAAGCCGATGTCAAGCAGGACGCCGCGCCGGTTGCTAAAGCCGCACCGGAAGTTCAAGCCGCGCCTGTCAAAGAGGAACTCAACATTATTGATTCGTCGGTGAAATTATTCAAAGACTCCCGCGACATTACCATTGCCGGAGCATTGCCCGGTATTGCCTTCGACAAAATGAAAGCGGCATTCGGTGAACCGGTGGATCGCGGCGACAACACTTTTACTTTTGATAACGGTTTGACGGTTGAAGTTGCGAATAATATTGTGAAAAAAATCAGCGTTATCAGCGGCGAAATTGTTACTCCCGAAGGCGTTGCCGTCGATATGCAGGAAACTATTTTAAATACCACGTATGAAACTGCTGACGAAGTTGACGTTAAGAGCAACGGCGCCGACTACAGATATTTCAATAAAAATAAGACGCGCAAATTTACTTTCGTGTCACGCGGCGGCTACATTACCAAAATTGTAAGCGAGCTTATCGGATAAAATTTTGAGAGTGAGGCGGCAATATTCGATGATTGTAACAAAAAACGTGAAACAGAAATTGAATTGGACATCGCCGACGAAATTTGGCGCGACATTGAAGGTTACGAAGGTTTGTACCAAGTCAGCAATTTCGGCAGGGTACGCAGTCTCAGGGCGACGCACCCGCACGTTTTAAAGCTTAGGCTTGAATCGGACGGCTACTTAACTGCGTGCCTTTACAAAAAAGGCATCAAATATCCCGTCGTTCATCGTTTGGTTGCAAAGGCGTTCATACCCAATCCCGAAAATAAGCGTACCGTAAACCATATTGACGGCGATAAAACCAATAATCGCGTAGAAAATTTGGAATGGGCGACGCACAAAGAAAATCTCGAACATGCGCTTGTAACCGGATTGAGACCGCCAATCGACGGGGCGTACAACCATTTTGCTAAACTCAATGAAGACGAGGTACGTTACATTCGCAGTCACTATAAAAAAAATTGTAAAGAATATGGAGCGCGGGCTTTGGCTAGAAAATTTAATATAAGCCGAGAGTCTGTTGTTAGGATAGTGAACAGGCAAACCTACAGAAATGTTGATTGAGGAGGAAACATTTATGGCAAACAATCAAGCACCGGTTATTGGCAGTAAAAATGTCACGGGCGAAAATTACAAGGGCACGGCGGCGAAGGTTTACTTCACGAAGGTTATCGACAGCGCGCACCTTATCAAGCTTTACAATAAGATTAACGAAAACATTTACGGTAAAGTTGCCGTCAAACTTCATACCGGCGAAAAACACGGTCCCAATATCCTGCCGCGCGACATGGTAAAAGACTTCATGGCGCAGGTACCGAACAGCGCTATTGTCGAATGCAACACGCTTTATCAAGGCGACCGTTTCACGACGGAAGGACATCGCGACACTTTGAAGGTAAACGGCTGGACTTTCTGCGACGTTGACATTATGGACGAAAATGAAGAGACAGTCACTTTGCCGGTACGCAACGGTTTCCATTTGAAAGAAGTTGCAATGGGCGCACACCTTACAAACTACGATTCCATGATAGTCTTAACCCATGCCAAAGGGCATGCAATGGGCGGATTCGGCGGCAGTATGAAAAATATTGCAATAGGTTGCGCGTCCGGTCATCTCGGTAAAGCGCAAGTTCACGGCGTCGACCCCAACAATGTGCCGGAAAATTATTTGGTATGGCCTATGAAAGAATATTTCATGGAGCTTATGGCGGACAGCGCGGCGGCTACGTGTCAATATTTCGGCAAGCACATTGTCTTCATTAACGTTATGCGCAGACTCAGCGTCGATTGTGACTGCGCGGGCGTGACGGCGGCTGAACCTACTATGAAGGATATCGGTATTATCGCGTCGACAGACATTCTTGCGGCAGATCAAGCTTTCATTGATATGGTTTACAATGCCGCCGACAGTCACGACTTGAAAGAACGCATTGAAAGCCGCGTCGGTATGCGTCAACTTTCCGCAATGGCTGAAAAAGGTCTCGGCAATCCGCAGTACGAAATTATTGAGATTGACTGATAACGTCTGCAATTCAGCGTGGCGAAAAATATTTGAGTCAGCAAAATTATAAATATTTAACCTCGTAACAATTAAAAAATCCCGCCTGATTTTAGACGGGATAATTTTTTTACATAAATGTTTAGGTCAAAATTACTTATTATCTGCGCGGCGATTAAGCTTCTGCGTATGCGTCGAATCGACGGCAATTTTGCCTTTTGCAAGCGCCGCCAAGAAAGCTCCTAAAGCAACGGCGGGGTAGGCTAATCTTTCGGATTCTCCTATGGTAATGCGAGGCTTTTTGTACGTTTCTTTCAAAAAAAATCACTCCAAATACAAAATCTGTTTCCACTGCAAATCACGAATCGTATCGACGAGATCGTTTTCCAACTCCTCTTCGTCAACGTCGTACTTTTGCAAAAACTTATCTTTAATTTCATTGACGGTAGCGTTGCCGTCCACAGAATTTATGAAAAATGCCGCCGTAGCGTTCAAGTAATACATTGACAGAGTTTCCGCGCAGATTATCAAAATGTCTTCGTTCATACGCTTTTTAACGTAGGCGGCAACGGGAACTTTATCTTTTATCCATTCAAATACCATTTACTTTTTCTCCAAAATTTTAAAGCCGTCTTTTTTTTCAATGGACCTTGAGTCCATCAATTTGCGAACTACTGCAATCGGCATCACAAAAATAGGAAGTGCATTTGTAATCTCGACCTCATTTGTAACGGTAGGGCGAAAATATTTTTCTTTCATCAAAATCACTCCTTAATTAGAATTGCGGCGCGAAATGCCCTGCAATTTAGTCACTGGCGACGCCTTAATAGCGTTAGTTATAGCACGTCCCGTAGCATATCCTGCGGCGGCAGCAACAATCGGAAATATCCCGTTATTATTTGCAAGAGAGTCCGAATTTGCAATGACCGGACGCTTGTACATTTCTTTCATCAAAGTCACCTCTTAAAATTAAAGTGCAATATCAATATCAACGTGATTTTTAACGTTGCTGGTCTGGCTGTCTTCGTCGATTGAATCGATATATTTTTTTACTTCCGGCAAGTGCCAAGCGTCAATACCCTTTTCCAACCAAATTTCTTTGACGGATTTTTCAAGCACGTTGCCGATAATGAAAGGCGCCATGCAGTCAATGCGAAAATCACCGTTGGGTCTTATAATGCCGCCGGAATTCACTTCTGCAACGTAGCGATCCATCTGCGCTTTAAGTGACGCCGAACGCTGAATGGTAATTTTGCCTTGATATTTTTGACCGAGCTCCTCAATCTGCGCGTACATAAAATTTTTCTGCTCATCGTCCAAAATAATTTCGGCATTGTTATAGGCGCGACCACTGGGCAAAACTTCGCCGAGAATGATTGAGTTTGCGCCGAGTTTGTAGGAAAGTTGCACCATATCTTCAATTTTTGAAATATTGCCGGGCGTCACGGTATGCGCAATGACAAGCGGTATACCTGCGTCACTGATTTCAAGTGCGCCGTTGCAAGCCCTTTCAAAACTGCCTTTCACGCCGCGAAAGCTGTCATGTATTTCAGCCGTCGAGCCGTCAATGGAAATTTGAAACCAGAAGAAACGGTACTTTGCAAAGCGTTTAACTTTTTCTTTTGTCAACAAAAGCGCATTGGATATCACAACGAAACTTGTCCCGTCGTCGTGCAAAATGTCCATAATGTCAAAAAGTTTGTCGCCGAGAATCAACGGTTCCCCGCCGGAAATAATGCATTGAAAAATGCCGCCGTCACGAACAATTTGCCGCGAAAGTTCGCACCATTTTTCCGGCGTCATCAAAGTTTCTCTGTCGGCGTCGCCGGAGCGATTGTAGCAATGTTTGCAAGCTAAGTTACATTGTCCGGTAAGTTCAAACTGCAACGTTATAGGGTAAGTCATTTTGGTAGGGTACGCGCCGGAATTTTGCAGGACATTTAAGTTTGTCCTTATAACCTGCAAATTCCTTTCGTCCAGCGTCCGGTACTTTTTCACGTAATTTTTCAAATTAGGTGTTCACGCTCCTTTATTTTTTTGCACAGGCTTTTCATCATATTGTGAAATTCGGTTACCGTCATATCCGAGAAAAAATTTTCGTAAAAATATTTTCCGTCACAAAATTTCGGACGATTAGCGTAAATCTTGCACAAATTTTTTTCCGTGAGATTTTTGCAAACGCCGTCGCCTCTGTCAAAAACTTTCATCTCTTCGATTAAGTCGACGTGCAGGCAACAGCCTCCGCAACATTCGCAAGGGTAGGGATAATATTTTTCCATTTAGCACCGTAATTTCATCAGCTGTAAGATTTATCCATTTCGGCAATCATATCGTCTAGGTCTGAATTAAGGCGTTTAACTTCGTCGAAAAAACTTTTTATTTCATCAAGCTGTTGCCGTATTTCTTTTATCGATTTTTCCATGTCTTTTAATTCGACGAGTATGGATAATTCCACGTCTAACGCTTTTGAAATTTGAATCAACAGCGGCAGGGAAATTGCCTTGCTTGTCGAGCCGCTTTCAATCTGCGAAAGGTAGTTTTTATTTATGCTGACCTTTTCGGCAAGTTGCGCCTGCGTCAAATTTCTCATCTTGCGAAAATATTGTATTCGCATTCCGATATACTGAAGTTCCTTGCTGCAATCGCTTGTTATCGGCGCAATTTTCTCTCCCACAAAAATTCCTCCTCACAAGTTAAATTCTAACATAATCAAATTAAAAAGAGTGTACCTTGTAGCGGGATTTTTCAACCGCGCAGATACACCTGTACATTTGAACTTAAAATGTTTTGTACGAACTAAATTTTTTATACGAATTATTTTGCCGTAACTGCGGAAGAAATTGTGTCAGCGTCCGTGAAGGTAACGGGATTGATAAGCATAAACGCTGACACAGAAATTATCGCCGCCAAAAGTCCCGCGCAGATTTTCATGTAAAAAATATTTTTAGCCGCTTCGCCTTCAGCATTATCAGCTTGATTTTCAGTTTGCTTTTGAGACTTTCGCAAAAAATAAATCATCGCGCCGAGTAAAATTATAATCGCGGCTAAGGTGACGGCAATTTTTTCTTTGTGCCAAATTCTGAATTGAACCTGCACGGAAACATCTTTGCCGCTTGTAATGGACGAGGCTAAATTCCAACTCAAAGTTTTGTTGTCGTTTGAAACGTGTTGCGCATTATTTTTTTCTGCCGCGTAGGGAATATTTATCACCATGTCGAATTTAATCTGCGGCATCATGGATTGAACAAGCGTGTTGTCGAGATATTCTTCGCTGTCCTCCGGCGCTTCGGAAATGAAATCGAAACTGTAAGCGTCATAAAACCAGCCCTTACGCTGTTGAATGCCTTTCGCTTTACCGGTTTTACTGCCGAAAATGTCAATCTTCTGCGCGGCGAACTGTTCAATACTCTGATACTGCGTCGTGATTCTGTAGCCGGACATGTTGCCGCTTGAAACGGGAGAAATTTCAGTCGCGCGGTTACTGCGCTCCATGTCATTTTTCCAGCCTTCTATGTGTTCGCGCAGAATTGGCACGCCCATAACTTCGGTGTTAAGCGTGACTTTGCCGCTGTCGTCAATCGCCAAATTTGATTCGGCTTGAAAGCAACCTGCGCTGAAAAGACTTGCAATCGTCACCAGCATGACGCCGAAAATTTTTATAAAATTATTTTTCATTTTTCAACTCCATTGAAAGGGGAAATTTTTATGCAGATTATTCACACTGAAAAAGCACCGGCGGCGGTCGGCCCTTACAGTCAGGCGGTCGAACACGGCGGCATTGTTTACACGTCGGGGCAAATTGCGATTAATCCCGCGCAGGGTAAAATTGTTGCGACAGATATCGCTGGACAGGCGGAGCAGTGCTGTAAAAATATCGGCGAAGTTTTGAACGCGGCGGGTACGAATTTTTCTAACGTCGTCAAGACAACTTGCTTTTTGGCGGATATT
>JAFTEG010000243.1 GCA_017453765.1 Selenomonadaceae bacterium | reverse complement strand
ATCGTGTTAGAATTTCACACGTCGACGTGCATGAGAGGCAGTCTCGGGGAATTTTTTCCACTATGAAAGTCCGGACTCAACAGAGCGGCGTGCCGGGTAACGCCCGGTGAGAGTAATCTTGAAGACAGTGTCACAGAAAAGAAAACCGCTTTTTTGGATTGATAGTTTTTTTAACCATCGATCCATCGATCAATTCAACTATCGATCTAAACAAGCAAGGGTGAAAAGGTGCGGTAAGAGCGCACCGGCGGACGGGTAACCGTTTCGTCTGATAAACCTCACGCGGAGCAAGGCTAAATAGGGAAGGGTTGATGTTGCTCGCGGACCTTTCGGGTAAGCTGCTGAAATCGTGCGGCAACGTGCGATTTAGATAAATGATTGTCACATACAGAATCCGGCTTATCGGCTGCCTGTTTGAGAGTTGGAGATTGGGAGCGTTTGAAACTTTCAATCGCCGACTCTCATTTCAGTTTGGAGGGAAATATTTTGAACAGCGCAATTTTTTTTGACCGTGACGGCGTGCTAAATGAAGAAGTCGGCTACCTGCACGAAATTGAAAAATTTAAATGGATTGACGGCGCCATTGACGCGATTAAATTTTGCAACGCGCAAAAACTTTTAGCCGTAGTTGTCACGAATCAAAGCGGCGTTGCACGCGGTTTTTACACGGAAGATGACGTAAAAAAAATTCACGCCTTCATGCAAAGTGAACTTGAAAAATTCGGCGCACACATTGACGCCTTTTATTATTGTCCACATCACCCTGACGGCAGTGTTACCGCTTATAAAAAAGTTTGTGACTGCCGCAAGCCGGAGCCGGGTTTAATCCTTCGCGCCTGCAGGGAACTTGACATTAATCCCACGACTTCAATTTTAATCGGTGACAGTGAACGTGACATTGAATCGGGACGCCGTGCAGGTATCGGCAGGCTGATTTTTTTTGAAGGCGGAAACGTTTTTGACGAATTAAGGATTAAGGATTAAGAATGCAGAATTAAGAATGAAAAAAGATCGGCGCGGATGTATTCGCTGCGGTTCACCAGGTCGGAATTGCCGTAACGTTTTTACGTACGATAAAGTTTAAATTACGACACGACCGGCGATCGACATACGCGCCATGTTTTCTTTGCTACTTTCTTTTGCGCCAAAAGAAAGTAGGTTCGAAAATACAAAAAAAAGTAAATCTAAAAAGATTCATTAAAAACTGCAAGCTACCGGCTAAGGAGAGAAAAAATTTTTATGAAAATCGGAATTATTGGTTGCGGACGCTGGGGAAGTTTTCACGCATGGTACGCAAGCCGAATCGGTCACGAAGTTATTTTGTACGGTCGCGCAGGTTCAAAAAATATGCAACGCCTTGAAACTGACGGCGCCAATGAATATTTAAAACTGCCTGCCGCCGTACGCTTGACAAAAAGCCTTGATGACGTGTTAAACTTTGCTGAAATCATAATTATTTCCGTCGGCGCACAAAATCTGCGCGGTGTGGTTAAGGAAATAAATTTTAAGACGAATAATAATTTAAGCGATAAAGTTTTTGTGCTTTGCATGAAAGGCATTGAACGCGGCACGGGCAAACGCTTGACCGAAGTTTTTGTGGAAGAGAATGAAACTGCGCGGGAAAAAATTGCGGTATGGGTAGGGCCCGGTCACGTGCAGGATTTTTTGAGGGAAATTCCGAATTGTATGGTAATGAGTTCGTCGAATGAAAATTTAACGCGACAGTTGGTGGAAATTTTTAAAAGTCCATTAATACGCTTTTACTACGGCAAAGATTTAATCGGCACGGAAGTAGGCGCGGCGGCAAAAAATGTTATCGGCATTGCGGCGGGAATGTTGGACGGTTTAAATTTTTCCAGCTTGAAAGGCGCGTTAATGGCTCGCGGTACGGCGGAACTTTCACGGCTTGTCGAGGCGCTCGGCGGCGATAAAATGACGGTTTACGGCTTAAGTCACTTGGGCGACTATGAAGCTACGCTTTTTTCCGCGCACAGTCACAATCGGCGTTTCGGTGAAGAGTTCGTGCAAAATGAAAAGTTTGACAAGCTTGCGGAAGGCGTAGAAACAGTTGCCGCGCTGATACAGTTGGCAAAATCTGTAAATGTCGAATTGCCGATAAGCGAATCGATTTACAGAATTATTTATGAAAATTGTAATCCGAAAGATGAGTTGACGAAATTATTTCTTCGCTCCACAAAAGAGGAGTAGCGGTTAGCTGTTAGCCAGTAGCTTATAGCTCTTAACTCTTAACTCTACATTCTTAATTCTTAATTCAATTACGCATTATCAGGAGGTGGCGTAGATGAGAATCGGCGACAAGGTGGTTTACCCAATGCACGGTGCCGGTGAAGTGACGGGCGTTGAAGAAAAAGAAGTCGGCGGCGTGACGCAATCTTATTACGTCCTTGAATTGCCGATGGGAAATCTGAAATTAATGCTGCCCGTTGACAATGTGGACGAAATAGGCTTGCGTGAAATAATCGATAAATCGCAGTTAGACGCGGTGAAAGAAGTTTTACGCGGCGAAACAGAAATTTTACAAGGCAGTTGGAACAAACGCTTTCACGCGACATTGGATAGACTAAAATCCGGCGACATTTTGGAAGTTGCGGCGGTTGCAAGAAATTTGACACGTCAGCAATCACAGAAAAAAATTTCAAGCGGCGAACGTCGGCTAATGGATTTGTCACGCCAAATTTTAATCAGCGAACTGGTTTACGTGCTGAATAAAAATTCAGATGAAGTGACTGATTGGGTTGACAAAATTATTTCTGAAGGCGAAAATACTTCTTATACAACAGAAGTTGCAGAATAAAAATTTTGATTGGAGGTGAAGCAAGTTTGCACCGTGATTTTACGGCAAGCTTGCGTTTTTTTTATGAACATTCACGAATATCAAAGTAAGGAGATTTTGAGAAGCTACGGCGTCGCAGTGCCGAACGGCAAGGCGGCTTTCAGTGTCGATGAAGCTGTAGAAGTTGCAAAAACTCTTAACAGTCCCGTCACGGTAGTTAAAGCGCAAATTCATGCAGGCGGTCGCGGCAAGGCAGGCGGCGTAAAGCTCGCTAAAAATCTTGACGACGTGAAAGTTTACGCTACCGAACTTCTCGGCAAAACTTTGGTCACTCACCAAACCGGTCCCGAAGGCAAGAAGGTCAACCGCCTTTTGATTGAGGAAGGCTCCAACATTGCCAAAGAATATTATCTCAGCTTTGTCATTGACAGACAGACCGCGCAGGTTGTAATGATGGCAAGTTCTGAAGGCGGCGTGGAAATTGAAAAAGTTGCCGCAGAGACGCCGGAAAAAATTTTTAAAGAGTACATTGATCCGGTAATCGGTCTTGCGCATTTTCAAGCAACACGCATGGCGTATGCGCTGAACTTCCCGCCCGCCGCAATTCGCAAGGCGTCCGCTCTTATGCTGAAACTTTACGCGGCATTTATCGGCAAGGATTGTTCACAGGTTGAAATTAATCCGCTTGTTTTAACGAAGGAAGATGACGTAATAGCGCTTGACGCGAAATTAAACTTTGATGACAGTGCGCTTTTCCGTCACCCCGACATTGTTGAACTGCGCGACGAGACGGAAGAAGATGCTAAGGAACTTCGTGCGGCAAAATCTGATTTGAACTACGTCAACTTGGGCGGCGACGTTGCTTGTATGGTAAACGGCGCGGGTCTGGCAATGGCGACGGTTGACATTATAAAATTTTACGGCGGTTCACCTGCAAACTTCCTAGACGTAGGCGGCGCGGCTACTCCCGAAACTACGGCTGAGGCTTTTCAAATTATGCTTGACGGCGGACAGGCGAAAGGTATTTTCGTGAATATTTTCGGCGGTATTGTTAAATGCGACAACATTGCAAAAGGCTTGATTGACGCGGCGAAAATTATTGCAGGCGAAGGTAAGCCTTTCCCCGTACCGGTCGTGGTACGTCTTGAAGGTACGAACGTCGACATTGCACGCAAGATGTTGCAGGACGCGGCGATTGGAAATGTTATGGTCTCCGAAACAATGGAAGGCGGCGCCGAAAAGATTGTAAAGCTTGTTAAAGAGGCTGAAAAGAATTAAGAATTAAAATCTAAATTCTACAAGCTAACGGCTACAGCTAATCGCTAAGAGCTAACACCTAAACTACGAAAGGAAAAATTTCTATGGGAATTTTAGTAAATAAAGATACAAAAGTTATAGTGCAGGGAATTACCGGCAAGGCGGCAACTTTCCACACAAAACAAATGCTTGACTACGGCACGAAGATTGTCGGCGGCGTCACGCCGGGCAAGGCAGGTCAGCAGGTTGAAGGCGTACCGGTTTTCAATACCGTTGCGGACGCCGTGAAAGCTACCGGTGCTACTGCCTCTGTTGTCTACGTACCTGCGCGTTTTGCGGCAGATTCAATTTTGGAAGCGGTCAACGCCGATTTGGATTTGGTCGTCTGCATTACGGAGCATATTCCCGTGCTTGACATGGTGAAAGTTCGCCGCTACATGGCGGGTAAAAAGACGAAGTTAATCGGTCCCAACTGTCCCGGCATTTTGACAACGGACGAATGCAAGCTCGGCATTATACCCGGCTACATTCACAGGAAAGGTCATGTCGGCGTAATTTCAAGGTCGGGAACTTTGACTTACGAGGCGACATTCCAACTTACTGCGGCGGGTATCGGTCAAACTACGGCGATAGGTATCGGCGGAGATCCCGTTAAAGGCATTGACTTCATTGACGCGCTGAAACTTTTCAAGGCGGACGATGACACTAAGGCGATACTTATGATTGGCGAAATTGGCGGCAGTGCTGAAGAGGACGCGGCGAAATGGATTGCCGAAAATATGCCTGAAAAACCCGTCGCGGCATTTATCGCAGGTCGTCAAGCGCCGAAGGGCAAACGTATGGGACACGCAGGCGCGATTATTTCCGGCGGCAAAGGCACTGCGGCTGACAAGATTAAAGCGCTGAACGCGGTAGGCATTGAAGTTGCGGACACTGTTGCGCATATTGGTGACACGGTTGTAAATACTTTGAAACGCGCGGGAATTTATGAAGTTTGTCACACCTGCTAAAGGTAGCGTACGATGATTGCTATAATTGATGACGGCGTAGGCAATTTGTACAGCGTCGAAAAGGCGGTTGCGGCGGTCGGCGGTGACGTTGTTGTTACGGACGATGAGCAGAATTTAAAAGCCGCCGATAAATTGATTTTGCCGGGCGTCGGCGCATTCGGTGACTGCATGAAAAATCTTGAGGCTACCGGTTTAATTCCTACGATACTTGAGCAGGTTGAAAAGAAAAAGCCGCTTTTCGGAATTTGCGTGGGACTTCAGATTTTGTTTGAGTCAAGCGAAGAATCGCCGGACGTTAAGGGGCTGGGCATATTTAAAGGCACGGTGAAAAAAATCTGCGCGGACGGCTTGAAAATTCCGCATATGGGCTGGAACTTCGTCAAGGTCGGCGGTAGAAGTTTTAATAAATTCGGCGCGTCAAAATTTATGTCGAACCTTAATGCTGAGCCGTATTTTTACTTCGTTCACAGCTATCACGCCGTACCACAGGACGAAAATTTAATTGCGGCGCGAACCTTTTACGGCGAAAGTATAACGGCGGCGGTTGAGTACGAAAATATTTTTGCTACGCAATTTCATCCGGAAAAGTCAGGCGATGTAGGATTGAAGGTCTTAAAAAATTTTGTAGAATTTTGAGGAACAGGGACTAGGGAAAAGAAATTCTAATCCCTCTTCTCTAATCCCTCTTCCCTAATCCCTCTTCCCTAAAAAGGTGGTGTTGAAGTTGATAATTTTACCGGCGATAGATATTCGCGGCGGCAAGTGTGTTCGCCTTACGCAGGGGGATTTTGCACGTGAATTTAACTATTCAAACTACCCCGAAGATACGGCGCTTGAAATGCAAGACGCAGGCGCACAATATCTGCACGTGGTAGATTTGGACGGCGCCAGAGTCGGTCACCCCATGAATATCTTCACGATAAGAAAAATTTTAGAAAATATCCAAATTCCCATTGAAGTCGGCGGCGGCATTCGCACAATGGAAGAAATTGAAATGTTGCTCGATATCGGCGTACAGCGCGTGGTTTTGGGAACGTCGGCGGTTGACAATCCCGGCTTTGTACGGCAAGCGGCGGTTGAATTTGGCGAAAGAGTAATTGCCGCGATTGACGCAAGGGGCGGCGTTGTCGAAATTGACGGCTGGGGAAATTCCGGCAGGCTTGAGGCGGAGGAACTTGCCGCGCGTATTGGTGACTGCGGCATTACGACGATAATTTATACCGATATATCGCGTGACGGTACGCTTGCCGGTGCCAACGTCGAAAAAGTTGTTCAAATGGCGCAAAAGTCAGGCTTGTCCGTTATAGCGTCCGGCGGCGTAAGATCCATTGATGACATTCTGGCGCTGAAATCTCATGAACGTGACGGCGTTATAGGTTGCGTTATCGGCAAGGCGATTTATGAAGGCATAATCGAGTTAGGCGAAGCCGTAGAAGTGGCGCGTTAGTGAAGAGTGAAGAGTGAGGAGTGAAGAGTGTCTGAAAGCTAACAAACGAGGTGGATGACTTGAAAAAATTTTTTACTCTAATATCAGCAGTAATTTTAATCCTAACCGCGCAGGTTGTCTTTGCCGAAACTCGAACTGTTCACTTAAACTTTCAAGCTTACGTGCAAGGTATCGGCTGGCAAAACGCAGTCGGAAACGGCAAAGTCGCAGGCACTACCGGTCAATCCAAACGCCTTGAAGCGATTTTGATAAACTGCATGGACGGCACCACGAACATGATTCAGTACAACGCGCACGTTCAAAATATCGGCTGGCAGGGCTGGAAAAATTCCGGCGCTGTTGCGGGTACGACGGGAAAAGATTTGCGCCTTGAGGCAATACGAATAAAATTTGTTGAACCGTATTCAAAAGTTTTGGACGTTTACTACAGAGCGCACGTGGAAAACGGCGGCTGGCTCGGTTGGGCGGCTAACGGTGAACCTGCCGGAACTGCAGGCGCGGGCTTGCGGCTTGAGGCTATTCAAATTCAAGTTGTGCCGAAAGGTACGAAGGTTGAACGCGGCGGCAGGGCTTACTACGAAAAAGTTCAGCCGGGTTTGGAAGTTATTTAGTAGTAAATAGTGAATAGTAGATAGTAGATAGTATCAGTAAAATTTTTCAACCACTATTCACTACTTCACTATTTACTACTTCACTATTTACTATTCACTAAAATAAAAAATCAGCGTCCAAATGTACGGGCGCTTTTTTAATTCTTCATTGTAAAAATTTTTTTTGCTGATATAATTTTTCAATCGGTATAACTCAATCGGTATAACTGAAAAATTTTTTACGTCGGAAGGTACAGAAATGTTTAGAGCACTGGCATTAATTTGGCTGATATGGGGCATGAACTGGGTCGTAATGAAAACGGCTAACCTTTACTTCCCGCCGGTTTTATTCGTCACGTACAGATTTGCAAGCGGCGCATTGGTGCTGTTAATCGCGTCCATTTTAATGAAAGTGCCGTTGCCGCAAGCAAAATTTTTGCCCTTTTTGATATTTACCGGCGTCTTTCAAATTTCGCTGAACAACGTCTTGGTGCAAACGGGAATGGTAACGCTCGGCGCGGGAACTTCCGCCGTACTAAACTACACCATGCCGCTTTGGGTCGCGATAATGGCGCACTTTATGTTAGGCGAAAAGTTGACGCGCCAAAAACTCGGCGGAATTTTTCTAAGCTTAATCGGCTTGTACATTTTAATGGGGCTGACTGAATTAACCGACGTACGCGCGGCGTTCTTGACGCTACTTTCTGCCGTGTCGTGGGCGCTTGCCAACGTCATTACGAAGATGAAATTAAAAGGCTGTTCAATGATGCAAATTGTCACGTGGCAAATGGTTAGCGGCGCGATCGTGCTGGCAATTTACTCCGCCTTCGTGCCGCAAGGTGACGTGGACTGGAATTTAAATTCGGCGCTGATTTTAATTTACAACGGCGTCTTGGCATCGGCGCTTGCCTTCTTCATATGGAATTGGCTGTTGATGAAAATCGAGGCAAGCAAGGCGTCAACCGCAGTACTCGGCGTGCCGGTAGTCGGCGTATTGGGCGGCATAATTGTTTTAGGCGAACCGCTGACCTTTCACGTCATGCTTGGAATGTTTATGATACTTGCCGGAATTTGCGTCGTCGTCAACAGTAAGTAGGACGTCTTGACTAAATCAAAAACTAAACCGCTGCCATTTACGTAAAAGCCGCAGTTAGGTGAGGCGCGCAAGGGACAAAGCGAATGAATAATGAGTTTTGTCCGCCCCGTCCACACCATGAGCGTGACGCGACTTCTGCGGACTTGTTTCTTTTTCTCAGCTTTGCGCCAAAGAAAAGTAAATCCTAAAAAAATTTTAGTTAGGCGGCATAATTGTTTTAGGCGAACCGCTGACTTTTCACGTCATGCTTGGAATGTTCATGATACTTGCCGGTATTTGCGTCGTCGTCAACAGTAAGTAGAAAGGGTGGCAGATTTTTAATGACAAACGAATTATTTAACCTTGCGGCAAAACGTCGCTCAATTCGTCGTTACACCGGCGAAAAAGTTTCGGACGAAGTTGTAAACGAAATTTTAAAAGTAGCATTGCTTGCGCCGTCGTCTTGGGGCAGGCATCCGGTTGAATTTGTCGTCGTACGTGATAAAGAGATGATTAAAAAAATTTCGCGTTGCAAGCGTATGGGCGCGGGTCCACTGCCGACTGCTGACGTTGCAATAGTTGTTATGGTTGACAAGTCCGACTGCGAACTTTGGATTGAAGATGCCGCCGTAGCGTCAACGTACATTCTTTTGGCGGCGGAGCAATTCGGTATCGGTGCCTGCTGGATACATATGCGTAACCGCGCAGGTCAACGCACAACTGCCGACGAAGAAATCAGGCAACTTCTCAACGTGCCGGAAAAATATTCCGTGTTAAACGTCGTGGCGCTCGGTCAAAAGAATGAAAAAAAATCGCCGCGTACAGAAAACGATTTGCACTTGGAGAATATTCATTACGAGAAATTTTAATATGGACAAAAATAATTTGTGCGAAAATAATTTATGTGAAAATACTTTACGTGAAAATAATTTAACCGTCGCAATTTTAACTTTGGGCTGTAAAGTCAATCAGTATGAATCCGAAGCGGTGGCTAAACTTTTCACGGACAGCGGCTGTACGCTTACTGAAAATCTTGAAACGGCTGATATTATAATCGTCAACACCTGCGCGGTGACGGCGGTAAGTTCAAAAAAGTCACGGCAGACAATTCACCGTGCTACACGAAATCCCGACGCCGTCATTGCGGTTATGGGCTGTTACGCGCAATCTTCGCCGCAGGAAATTTCAAACATTGAAGGCGTCAACGTCATTATGGGTACTGCCGACAAATTGAAAGTTGCCGCACTCGTTGAACAGGCGCTGAAAAATCGCGACGAAAAATTTTTTAACGTGCAACGCGCAGAGGACATTACAACGTTTGAAGAGTTGCCGCATATGCCGCAACGTACCCGCGCCTTTATGAAGATTGAGGACGGCTGTAATAATTTTTGCGCCTATTGCATAATTCCGTACCTGCGCGGTCGTGTAAGGTCGAGAAGTTTGGACAGCATTAAAGCCGAATGTGAACTGCTTGCCGCGAAAGGTTACAAGGAAATTGTTTTGACCGGCATTCATATCGGCGCGTACGGAAGAGACTTAGGCGGCAGGGTGACGCTGGTCGACGCGATTAAAACCGTTTTATCTTACGCCGCGCCGTTACGCTTAAGGCTCGGTTCACTTGAATCCGCTGAAATGTCCGATGAGCTGATTGACTTAATGAAGTCTGATAAGCGAATTTGTAATCACGTGCATTTGCCTTTGCAGGCGGGCAGTGACGAAATTTTAAAGCTGATGCGCCGTCCCTACACCACGAAAATATTTGACGCGTTGACTGCGCGGCTGGTTAAAGAAATTCCCGACGTTTCAATCGGTACTGATTTAATTGCCGGCTTTCCCTGCGAAGACGAAAAACTTTTTGCCGAGACGTTGGAATTTGTCAAGGCGCAACCTTTCAGCAAAATTCACGTCTTCCCGTTTTCTGCGCGTGAAGGCACGGTGGCCGCGACAATGGAAAATCAAGTTCCGCCGCAAATAAAAAAACTGCGTATCGCGCAGCTTATTGAAGTGTCTGACGAAAAGGAATTGGCTTTTCGCAAAAAATTAATCGGCAAAAATGTTGAGATTATCGCCGAAACTGAAAGTGAAAATTTATTTGACGGTCTCACGAAAAATTATGTTCGCGTTTTCGTACCGGCGAATAAAAAAATAAAATCGGGCGACGTGATTAATGTCAGCGTAGAAAAAATTTTTGGCAACGGCGTGATAGGAATTAAGAATTAAACTACTAGGGGCTGTTGAATAACTCAAAAAACGTTGCAAATTTAGTAAACGCCGCAATTATGGCGGGGCGCACAAGGACGTGCGCCCGTCCGCGCAAATCGCCGGACGCGATTTCTGCGGACATGTTTTCTTTTTGTTACTT
>JAFTEG010000029.1 GCA_017453765.1 Selenomonadaceae bacterium | reverse complement strand
CTCTTGAATTTTAATTTTATCGCGTTGACTTTATTCAACAGCCCCTAGCTACTATTAACTAAACTGGTGCGATTGGTGCGATTTGAACGCACGACCTACTGCTTAGGAGGCAGTTGCTCTGTCCTGCTGAGCTACAACCGCGTTGTTAATTAAGGATTAAGAATGTAGAATTAAGATTTAAGTTTTAAGTTTTAATCCTTCATTGCTACAATCTCTAATCTTATTCTTTATTGTTGTGTTCTTCAATAATTTTTTCGGCAAGCTTGTCAGGCATCGGCGCGTAGTTTGAAAATTGCAAGCTGTATGAGCCGCGTCCCTGCGTCTGCGAACGTAAATCGGTGGCGTACTTGTAAAGTTCGGATTCCGGAATAAGCGCCTTGACTTCCGTCATACCTTTGCCCTTAGGATCGGTGCCGAGTACTCTGCCGCGTCTTGAATTGAGATTGCCGATAATGTCGCCCATATATTCATCGGGGATAAGCACGGAAATTTCGTCGATAGGTTCAAGCAAAATCGGTTTTGCGGCAAGCACGCCTTTTTTAATCGCAATGGACGTCGCCGTTTTAAAAGCCGCTTCGCTGGAGTCTACAGGGTGATACGAGCCGAAGTAAAGGTCAACGATAACATCAACGACGGGATAACCTGCGATAACGCCTTCCGCCAAAGTTTCATTCGTGCCTTTTTCAACGGCGGGGAAATATTGACGCGGAACGGTTCCGCCGACAATACTTTCTTTAAATACGTTGCCGTTGCCGGTTCGCGCAGGGTCTTTGTTAGGTTCAATTCTAAGCCAAACATCGCCGTATTGACCGTGACCGCCTGACTGCTTTTTGTGCTTGCCTTGCACTTCAACTTTTTCTCGAATTGTTTCGCGATAAGCAACGCGCGGTTCGCCGAACGCCATTTGTACGCCGAATTTGCGCTGAATTTTATCACTCAAAATGTCAAGGTGCAATTCGCCAATACCGGACAAAATAGTTTGACGTGTCTCTTGATTCTTGACAAGCTTAATCGTCGGGTCTTCGTCCTGCTGGCGTCTGATAGCCGTGATAACTTTATCTTCTTCGCCTTTTTTAATCGACGTGACAGCCATTGCAAGCATGGGTTCGGGATAATTGACGCGCGGATATTTAATCGGCGCTGACTTTTCGCAAAGAGTGTCGCAAGTTTTTGCGGCAGAAAGTTTCGACGTGACAACGATATCACCGGCGTGAGCAACGTCCATAGGAATTTGCTTTTTGCCTTGCATTGTGAAAATGCCGCTTATACGCTCTTGCCCGTCGTAGCCGTCACCGTAAAGCTGGTACGTCGCGTCGCCTTTCATATCGCCGCTGAAAACTCTGATATAAGACATACGCCCTACGAAGGGGTCAACCATAGTTTTGAAAATCTGCGCGCTGAAAGCGTCAGTAACCTTGCGTTCAATCTCTTCATCATTGTTGGGATTGACGCCGGTGTAAGTCTTGCAATTCGGCGTAGGCATGTATTCTACAACGCTGTTTAAAAGTTTGTCAATGCCGACGTTTTGAAGACCGGAGCCTACGAATACGGGGAAAACTTTTGCCTGCTTAATACCTTCCGCCAACGCTTCGGAAATTTCCTTTTCGTCAAGGTTATCGGTAGCGCCTTCCAAATATTTTTCCATAAGCTCATCGTTGAACTCTGCAACAATGTCAAGCATTTCCATTCGCGCTTCTTCCACGTCATCTTCGACGTCAGCGGGAATGTCCTGCTTAATCGTTTCGCCCAGTTTCGCGTAGGTGGTAATTAAATCGACAACGCCTTTGAAAGAACTTTCCTTGCCGATTGGAACTTGCACGGGTACGACGCTGTTGCCGAATTTTTCGCGCAGTTCATTTAAAGCTTTGTGAAAATCTGCGTGTTCGCGATCCATTTTGTTAATGAAAAACGCGCGGGGCAGTTCGAGACTTTCTGCAAGCGCCCAAGCTTTTTCTGTTTCAACTTCAACGCCGGCATTAGCGGCAACGATTATCAGCGCTGAATCAGCGGCGGCAAGTGCGCCTTGAACTTCCGCAACAAAATCGGGATAGCCGGGCGTGTCGATAAAATTAATTTTGTGATTTTTCCATTCCGTGACGGCAAGCGCGTCGCTTATGGTCATTTTACGTTTTGTTTCTTCTGCCTCGTAATCAAGAAGGCTGGTGCCGTCGTCGACTTTGCCGAGACGTTTTGCCGCGCCGCTGTTGAAAATGCAGGCGTCAAGAATACTTGTCTTACCCGTTTTACCGTGTCCGACTACCGCAACATTTCTGATAGAT
>JAFTEG010000242.1 GCA_017453765.1 Selenomonadaceae bacterium | reverse complement strand
TGGAAAGCGGAGTTGGAGTCTGCAAATAAATTCATTCGCGGATATTTCGATAAAGTTGTTTCATAAGGTCAGGCTGTTTCGTAAGGTAAAATTGTTTCATAAGATAAAGTTAAAGTTGTTTCTTAAGTTAAAGTTCTTTCATAAGGAGGAGTAGCTGTGAAGGTAAATAAAAAAGTTATCGGCAGTCTTGAAAAATGCTACGCAATGACTAAGCTCCATTACAACGGCAAGGATCATTTCCTTGTTGCGGCGGAAAAAGTCAATCAGTGCCGCCTTTACGATTTGGACGGCAATCAAGAGGAAGTGCTGTGGAGTGAACCCGGCGGCATTATGACAATGCAACAGGTACCCGGCAGTAACGGTCAATTCCTTTCCACGCGCAAATTTTATTCGCCCAATGACAGTAAAAATGCGTCAATCGTAGTTGTCACGCCTATGGGCAAAGATGACTGGGAAGTCCGCGTACTTGTCAAGTTGCCTTTCGTGCATCGCTTTGACATTCTGCAAGCCGGCGGCAAAAATTATCTCATTGCGTGCTGTCTTAAGACCGACCATGAGTACAAAGATGACTGGCGTTTTCCCGGCAAAGTCTGCGTCGCTGAACTGCCGGAGGATTTGTCAACCTATACCTACGATCACCAGCTTGAATTGAAGTGCATTAAAGACGGTATGCTTAAGAATCACGGCTACTATCGTCACGTCGAAAAAGACGGCTCCACAAGCAGTATCGTATCCTGCGACAACGGCGTATTTCAATTCTTCCCGCCCAAAACTGCAGGCGGCGAATGGACGATTGAACAGCTGACTTCCGACGCGGCAAGTGACGGCTTGTTACTCGACTTGAATAATGACGGCGTTGAGGAACTCTGCACGATAGCGCCTTTTCATGGTGACACGATTAACATCTATGAAAAGAAAGACGGCAAATTTGAACTTGCCTACACGCACCCTGAAAAATTGGAATTTATGCACGCGATATTCGGCGGCGAAATTTGCGGCAAGCCCACGTGGATTCTCGGACATCGCAAGGGTAAACGCTACCTGCTTGCCTTCACGCACGACGGCAAAGAGTATACCGCGCAGGTTCTTGATGAAGGTTGCGGCGCGGCTAATGTCATGCACTTTGTAAAGGACGGTAAAGACTACATTGTAGCTACCAATCGCGAAGTTGACGAAATTGCAATGTACGAGTTGACGGAGTAGGGAACAGGGATTAGGGAAGAGGGAATAGAATTTTTAGCCCCTAGCCCCTAGCCCCTAGCAACTATCAAAGGAGAGGTTTTATTTTGCAACAGATTGATATGACTTGCGTAAATGCGATTCGCGCACTCAGCGCAGACGCAGTACAAAAAGCAAATTCCGGACACCCCGGCTTACCGCTCGGCGCGGCGGCTATGGCTTATGAACTTTGGGCGCACCATATGACGCACAATCCCAAAAATTCCAAATGGGCTAACAGAGACCGTTTCGTACTTTCCGGCGGTCACGGCAGTGCAATGCTCTATTCACTGCTCCACCTTTTCGGCTACGGTTTGACGATTGACGACTTGAAAAACTTCCGCCAAGACGGCTCCAAGACGCCCGGTCACCCCGAATACGGCTGGACAAACGGCGTTGAGGCTACAACGGGTCCTCTCGGCGCAGGTATGGCTATGGCTACCGGTATGGCTATCGCTGAAGCGCACCTTGCCGCAATTTTCAATAAGCCGAATTTCCCCGTAGTGGATCACTACACCTTCGTACTCGGCGGCGACGGCTGTATGATGGAAGGTATTTCGTCAGAGGCTTTCTCGCTTGCAGGTACGCTCGGCTTGTCCAAATTAATCGTACTTTATGACAGCAACAGAATTTCTATTGAAGGCAGTACCGACATTGCATTTACAGAAAACGTTCAAGCACGTATGGCGGCATTCGGTTTCCAAACGCTGACTGTTGAGGACGGCAATAACCTTGATGAAATTGCTAAGGCGATTGAAGAGGCTAAGGCTGATAAGACGCGTCCTTCCTTTATCACGGTGAAAACTCATATAGGTTTCGGCAGTCCCAAGCAGGATTCAGCGTCCGCGCACGGTGAACCGCTCGGCGTAGATAACGTCGTAAAGCTGAAACAAAATCTCAACTATCCTAAACCTGAAGAAACATTCTACGTACCGGACGAAGTTTACGCGCATATTCAAGAGGATATGGCGAAGAATCAGACGGCGGAAGATAATTGGAATAAACTCTTTGCTGACTACGCCGCGCAGTATCCCGATATGAAAAAACTTTGGGACGAATACAACGCGCCGGTTGACGCGGACGCATTACTTAATAACGCAGACTTCTGGGCGTACGAAGATAAACCGCAGGCAACCCGCGCATTGTCCGGCACCATGATTAATCGCCTTGCAAAAATTATGCCTAACCTTATCGGCGGCAGTGCTGACCTTGCACCTTCCAACAAAACCAATATGAAGGACGCGGGCGACTTCAGCAAGGACAACTACGCGGGCAGAAATTTGCACTACGGCGTAAGAGAACTTTCAATGTCCGCCATTGCCAACGGTATTGCTCTTCACGGCGGCTTGCACAATTTCGTTGCCACCTTCTTCGTATTCAGTGACTATATGAAACCGATGATGCGTTTGGCGGCGATAATGGGCCTTCCCGTCACCTACGTTTTGACACATGATTCAATCGGCGTCGGTGAAGACGGCCCCACGCATGAACCTATTGAACAGCTTGCAATGCTCCGCGCAATGCCGAATATCAACGTTTTCAGACCGGCTGACGCTACGGAAACTGCCGCCGCTTGGTACAGCGCGGTTACAAGTAAGAATACACCTACCGCGTTGGCGCTTACACGTCAAAACCTGCCGCAACTTGCAGGCTCAAGCAAAGACGCATTGAAAGGCGGCTACGTCATTTCGGACGCGAAAGGCAACATTGACGGCATTTTATTGGCAAGCGGCTCGGAAGTGTCACTGGCGATTGAGGCGCAGGAAGAATTGGCTAAAGAAAATATCAACGTCCGCGTCGTGTCAATGCCGTGCATGGATATTTTTGAACAGCAGAGCGACGAATACAAAGAAAGCGTCTTGCCGAAAAATATTCGTGCGCGTGTTGCCATTGAAGCGGCTAAAAATTTCGGTTGGGGCAGCTATGTCGGTCTCGACGGCGCAACGGTTACAATGAAAGGTTTCGGCGAATCCGCACCGGCAGGACTTCTCTTCAAAAAATTCGGCTTTACCAAAGAAAACGTTGTGCAGACTTTCAAATCCATAATTAAGAAGTAACATTTTTTTCCATAAAAGTTTTTCTCTCGCCCGATTTTGTTTCGCAAGGTCGGGTTTTTTTGTAACATCGAATGAAGGATTTTAAATCTTGTTGACGAAGGATTAAGCACTAAAAAAATTTGGAGGTGAATGCGCGGTTTATACTGCGCGAAGTTATGAAAATTACAATCGGTAGCGATCACGGTGCTGTTGCACTGAAAGACGAAGTTAAAAACGTACTCAAGGAATTTCCCGATATCGAAGTTACGGACGTGGGAACTTTCGGCACTGATTCCGTTGACTACCCCGACATTGCGGAAAAAGTCTGCGCGGACGTTGTAAGCGGCAAGGCGGATCGCGGCATCGTACTTTGCGGCACGGGCATCGGCATTTCCATTGCGTCGAACAAAATTCACGGCATCCGCTGTGCGCTTTGCAATGACGTCTACTCTGCGCGTATGTCCCGCGAACACAATAACGCCAACGTTTTGGCAATGGGCGGCAGAGTCACCGGTTTTGGTCCGGCAGATGAAATTGTACGCGTTTGGGTTACCACAGAATTTACCGGCGGTCGTCATGCTCGCCGCGTCGACAAAATCATGGCGCTGGAGAAGAATTAAGGATTAAGGATTGTAAAAACTAATCTTAACTCCTAACTCTTCACTCTTAACTCCTCACAAACCACTCTTCACTCCTCACAAACCACTCTTCACTCCTAACTCTTCACTCCTCACTAAGAAAGGATACATTATGAAAACAATTATAGCGCCTTCAATTTTGTCGGCTGACTTCGGACGCCTTGCCGACGAAATTAAAAAAGTCACTGACGCCGGCGCGGAGTACATTCACATTGACGTTATGGACGGCACCTTTGTACCAAACATTACGCTCGGTTCGCCGGTAGTAAAATGCATTCGTCCCACGTCAAAGGCGGTTTTCGACGTTCACTTAATGACTGAACACCCCGAAACGCACGTTGAATCTTTCGCAAAAGCCGGCGCCGATATCATAACTTTTCACGCGGAAGTTGCACGGCACGCAAACCGCATTGCTCAACAAATTCACGCGCTCGGTTGCAAGGCAGGTATCGCGATTAATCCCGGCACTTCTCTTGCCGCAGTCGAGGAACTTCTCGAATACGTTGACATGATTTTAATTATGACGGTCAATCCCGGTTTCGGCGGACAAAAATTTATTGCGTCACAGCTTGATAAAATTCGCCGCCTTACAAAAATGTTGGCTGATAAAAATTTGCAACGCGACATTGAAGTTGACGGCGGCATTAACGCCGAAACGTCGAAATTGGTACGTGACGCCGGTGCAAATGTTTTAGTTGCAGGCTCGGCAATTTACGAGTCGGCGGACGTTGCGACGGCTATTAAAAATATTCGCGGGGAGTGAGGTTTTTAAATGCTTACAGACAAAGACATTATGAAGTTGCAAAACGGCAGTGACGTACGCGGTATTGCTGTTGAAGGCGTTGCAGATGAGCCCGTCACACTGCCTGTAGAGGCGGTAAACCGCATTGCCGGAGGTTTTGTGCAGTGGCTTAGCCAAAAACTTGGAAAGCCCGCAGAAACGCTTAAAATCGCCGTAGGACACGATTCAAGAATTTCAGCGCCGCAGATTAAAGCCGCCACTATTAAAGCGCTGGTTGCAAATAAAGTCGACGTGTTGGACTGCGGTCTTGCGTCCACCCCTGCAATGTTTATGTCGATAATTTTTGACGACACGAAGGCGGACGGCTCCATTATGCTGACGGCAAGCCACCTGCCTTTCAATCGCAACGGCATGAAATTTTTCACCAAAGACGGCGGGCTTGAAAAAGGCGACATTAAAGACGTTTTAACCTGCGCGACGAAGCTTGATGAGGTTGACGCCGATATAAGCCACGTGAAACAGTTTGACTTAATCGGACTTTACTCGAATCACCTTTGCAAAATTATTCGCGACAAACTTAATTTAGGTGACACGCCGCTTGCCGGTATGCACGTGGTTGTTGACGCGGGTAACGGCGCAGGCGGTTTCTTTGCTACGAAAATTTTAGATAAACTCGGCGCTGACACTTCCGGCAGTCAATTTCTCAATCCCGACGGCATGTTTCCGAATCACATACCCAATCCCGAAGATAAAGCGGCAATGGCGGCAATTCAAAAGGCGGTACTTGACAATAAGGCTGACTTGGGATTAATTTTTGACACGGACGTTGACAGAATGAGTGCGGTTTTGAGTGACGGCGAAGAGGTCAACCGCAACGCTTTAATTGCGATGATGGCGGCGGTACTTGCGCCTGATTATCCCGGCAGTACGATTATCACCGATTCCGTGACTTCGGACGGTCTTCAAAAGTTTTTGGAAGGTACACTGCACCTTAAGCATCACAGATTCAAACGCGGCTACAAAAACGTTATCAATGAATGCATTCGCCTTAACAAAGCCGGTACGGTTTCGCCGCTTGCTATTGAGACGAGCGGTCACGGCGCATTGAGTGAAAATTACTACCTTGATGACGGCGCGTACTTGGCAGTTAAACTTCTCATTGCCGCCGCGCAGGCTAAACAGAAGGGTCAAAACCTTGCCGCGCTGATTGAAAAGCTTGAACAACCTGCAGAGGCGGTAGAATATCGCCTGAAGATTAAGGCGGAAGATTTCAAGGCGTACGGCGAAAAAGTTTTGGAGACGTTTAAATCCCGCGCAGTTGAAAAAAATATTAAACTTGCCGAGCCGAATTATGAAGGCGTCAGATTGATTTTCAGTGACGGCTGGGCGCTTTTAAGATTGTCGCTCCACGATCCGGTTATGCCGCTTAACATTGAAAGCAACGTGAAGGGCGGCTGTGAAAAAATTACGGCAAGCGTCAAGGAGTTAATCACCGATTTTGATATGCTTACGATACCGTTTTAATTTTACTTAACGATAAATTTTAGTACTTGGTCTGCGTGCGGCGGAAAATTTCGTCCACGCAGATTTTTTTTGTAAAAGTGATTGATTTTGCCAAAAAGTGATTGAGATTTTTTCTGCGATTTATGATTTAATATCGACGTACACTTTTACACCTTTCCCAACAAAAAAGCCGCCCGATTAAAGGCGGTTTTTATTTTGCATATTTTTGGAAGGGAAAATTTTTTTTTCGCCGAATTGTTTTTGATAAAAATTTTGTGGAGGTTGATTTTATGGCTGAATGGAGTCCTGCAAATTATGATCCTGCGTTGCCTGTTGAATTATGGAAAAAACTTTTGAAAGATAGAGATATTTTTTCAGTCAGCGACTTAGAGATTATGAAACGTTTTCTGGAATTTGGGCTGGATTTTTTTTCATTAAATGAAGCAGAGGATAAAATTTGTAAAGCGACGCTTGAAAATCTTGTCTTGGCTTACGGCGAAACGTATGAGTTTTACCAAAAACATATTGATTCACTCGGTAAAAGAATTGCCGATACGACCAGATGTCACGTTTACCATGCCGACGGCAAATATCATTATGAAAATATTTTGCTTGTGGAACGTGAAACAAAAAGTTGCGCAAAAATACATAATCCTGATGATAAAATGTATAAGCTGCGCGATGAATTAATAGCGGCGTTGTATACAGTAAATTTCAGCAACATCAAGCTTTATTCTGATGAAAAAATCTTTGAAAAAATTAATCTTGAATCAGAGACAACAGCTGATCGGAAAAAGATAAACAACACATTGGCAACTCTTCAATATGTTTTTGTAGATTCAAACGGCAGTATTCCGATTAAGACTAAATCCGCAAGTGATGACGATAAAAATTATTTTGTAATAAATGCAGTTGAAAGAGACAACTATAAAGTCGGAAATCTAATTAGAATAGTTGACAAAGTTGCAGTGGCATTGTTAGCGAGAGGTTTTGCTTACAAAATTTCTGAAAGTAAAATTGACGCTATTAAACGTGATGTTAAAGTCGGAAAAGCTGCTACAGATTATTTTAATATAACCAAAGAAAGGGTAGCCGAAATAAAAGCCTCGATAATGATTTAATTCGTAGTTGTATTTTTGAAATATAAAAAAAGCCGCCCGATGAAAGGCGGTTTTTTATTTGCATATTTTTCAGCGTCGCAAAACGCAGAATTAAATTTTACGCGGACTTAAGCGCGTCTTCAATGGCAATGGCGAATTGATCTCCGCAGGAAGTACCGCGCCCGCCGCAATCGTTGCCTTTCAAAATGCCGGCAATTTCCTTAGCGTCTTTGCCTTCGACAAGCTTACCGATAGCCAGCAGGTTGCCGGGACAGCCGCCCAAAAATTTCACGTTGTGCAGTTTGTTATCGTCGTCAATGTCGAAAGTAATTTGCTTTGAGCAAACACGTTGCGTCTTGTAAGTTACGTTTTTCATTTTTAAAAGCTCTCCTAAACTTGAAATATTTTTTTGACAATGATATATTAGCGCGAAAAAATAGTCAAGTAGGGATTAGGGAAGAGGGATTAGGGATTAGTGAAGCAGAATGAAACGATAAGCGCCATTGCGACAGCGGCAGGTGCGGCAGGTATCGGCGTAATAAGATTGAGCGGCGCGACGGCAATTGATGTTGCCGACAAAATTTTCTGCGCGGCGAATCATAAAAAGTTGCGTGACGTTGACGCGGGTAAAATTGTATTCGGTCACGTGAAAAATTTTAACGGCGAAATTGTCGACGAGGTAATTGTTTTGGTAATGTGTGCGCCGAAATCCTACACGAAAGAAGACGTTGTGGAAATTCAATGTCACGGCGGCAGTGAAGTTCTGCGCGAAATTTTGAATTTGACTTTTCAAGCCGGTGCGCGACCTGCCGAGCGCGGCGAATTTACCAAGCGTGCTTTTCTTAACGGCAGAATAGATTTATCGCAGGCGCAGGCGGTTTTGGACGTGATTCAGGCTAAAACTTCCGCCGCATTGAACATTGCGCAAAATCGCTTGAGCGGCAAGACGTCTAAAAAAATTCGTGACATTCGCCAAAATATTTTAAACGTCCTTGCGCATATCGACGCGCTGATTGATTTTCCCGAAGACGATATCGACGACGTAGTTTTAAATGAGATGGACGAAAAAATTTCCGCGCAGATTGATGAGCTTGAAAAGTTTTTGAAAAATCGGCGGCAGGGAAAAATTCTGCGCGAAGGTTTAAGCACTGCGATTATCGGCAAGCCCAACGTCGGCAAGTCCAGCCTTTTGAATTTTTTGACTGACAGCGACCGCGCCATTGTCACGGAAATTCCCGGTACGACGCGCGACAGCAGTGAGGAGTTTATCAACGTCGGCGGAGTGCCGCTGAAAATTATCGACACTGCCGGCATAAGAAATTCAGGCGACGTTGTGGAACAAATAGGCATTGACCGTGCGCGTGACGTTGCCGCGAATGCCGAATTGGTTTTGGCGCTGTTCGACGGTTCACGCCCGCTTACTGATGAGGACGCAGAAATTTTTAAACTGCTTAAACCCGCCGCGTCCATAATTCTGCTTACAAAGTCGGACTTGCCGCAGGTTAGCTTACAGCTTGGAGCTAAAAACTATCGATCCATCGATCCATCGATCTATCGATCTATCAAAGTCATTCATATTTCTACAAAGACAGGCGCCGGCATTGACGAACTTTTAGCCGAAATTTCAAAAATGGTCGGCGTGATTGACGCTGAATCAACTTTTGTACGCGACGAACGCGAAGCCGATATCCTTCGCCGTGCTGTGGACAATTTGAAATCTGCGCGGGAGACAATTAAATCTGACGTCGGCATAGACTTTGTGTCGATTGACCTGCGTGCCGCGCTTGAACTTTTCGGCGAAATTACCGGCGAAACGGTGACTGATGACGTTATCAACGAAATTTTTTCAAAGTTTTGTATCGGCAAATAAAAAAAGCGTCTCACATTGAAACGCCGATAAATGGTTATTATGAGGTGAGATTTTTTTTACAAGTTGTAGCTAATCTCTTTCAATGCGCACCCTCTGCCTGTTGCCGCAATTACGGCACGTGAACGAGGCGTTTATTGTTTGGTTTGCTCCACCGCTACGTGTAGAGTTGGTAGCTCCGCAACTTTCGCAAACTTCTTCATAGCGTATAGAACCGCTCGAACCCGGATCGTAAGTAATTCTGCAACCTTCAACTGCTCTTGACATATACTATTCACCACCTTTCAACAATTTAATTTTATATGAAAAATTTAATTTTATTTGCCGGTTTGTAATTTTATCTGCCGGTTCTGTTTTTAATTTCTGCCGCATAGCCGACCTTCTCTGAACCGGTGCTGTTTTTGTAACGATCCACCAATTCTCTGTCGCTAAGATTTTCCGCATCACGTTGCGTCCTTGCTGCATCGCCGGCGCCTTTTAAGGCACTTTCTATAATAGCAATGGGAAGACCAATCGCAATCTTACCGAGTGTTCCTAATAAGCCCATAAATATCAACCTTTCAAAAATTTTTACTTAAAATACAAATGTTTACTGCGCATATGTTGAAATTTTTACTGCGGCACCATCAGCCCCCTTTATGAAGTTCAATTAATTTTTGTGAATCCGCATTTGTATTGATTCTACACTAATAATTTTGGTTTGTGGTATGCAGACTGAACACTGCGCAAAAAAATTTTTTACCGATGAGTCAACTTTACATAATCGCGCAGAAAAATTCGTACACTGTGGTTAGCGCTGAATTGTTTGCCGTTCCAAAAACTTACAAGCGGCGCGTTGTCACCGGTACGCAACCAAATTTCAACTTCAAAAGAGCCGTTACTGCAGGCAAGCCCGCCGATAGGAATTTGAAAATTTTCAGATTGACCGCCTGCCAAATTTACCGCAGGGAAAATTTTTTCAGACTTTTTCAGACCGTTTAAATCAGCCTTCACCGAAATATTTAGCGGCGCGGAGTCGGTATTGGCAAGGTTTAAACCTACTGAAAAATTCTGCGGCAGGTAAACATTTTCGCCGTCACTTTGCCACGTCTGCCAAATGCTTGCCGGAATTTCCACTGCACCTTCGCTGTAAGTGTTGCCGTTCAAAGTCAATGTGCAAACTCGATTTAAGCGCGGGTCGGAAACTTTTTTGGCAGGAGCAGGCGGCTCCAAAACCGGCGGCGTCACGGCTTGTATCGGCGGCGTAGTTTGTACAGGCGGCGAAATATTTTCAGCAGGCGTTGAATTACTTGCAGGCGTTGAATTATCTGTAGGCGTTGAATTAGCGGAGGGAATTTTTATTTCGTACCATTCAACTTTTTCACTCTCATATTTCTCAGGCGGGGCAGATTGTACCGGCGGCGCAATTTCTTCAACGGCGCTTGATTCAGGCTCTGTTGCGACCGGCGGCACTTCGTCAGCGGCAAGAAATTTTTCTGCGGCGAATACGATAAAAAAAACTGCCGCGCAGGTTACAGCAAGTTTTAACGCGACGTTTTTAATTTTGTAGGCGAAATATTTTTTATCAATGTCGGCTAAAATTTCGTCGGCAGATTGATAGCGTTCGGCGGGATTTAAATTCGTACACTTCGACAAAATTTTATTTAAGTAGCCGTCGTAGTTTTCGCCCAAAATTTCTTGTATCGTGACGCCTAGCGAGTAAATATCACTGCGCGAATCCGTTTGACCGAAGCCGTACTGCTCCGGCGGGGCGTAGCCGCGAGTGCCGAGAAAATCCGTGTCTGTATCGCGATTAGCCTTTTCAATGCGTGCAATGCTGAAGTCAATCAGCTTTACCGCGCCGGTCTTCGTCACCATAATGTTTGACGGCTTAATATCACGGTGAATGATTTTCAGCGCGTGCAAAATTTTCAGCGCGTTGCAAACTTGCTTTAACACGTCCGCAGAATTTTTTTCATCAAGCCCGTTGTTATGAGTCAAAATTTCGGCAAGCGTCCTGCCTTGAATAAATTCTTCCACAATGAAAAATTTGCCGTCACTTTCGACAGCGTGATAAATTTCCGGCAGGTACGGCGACTTCAAATCTTTCAAGCGGCTGTAAATTTCGGCAGTCTTCAAATCCCGTTCCTTCATAATGTAAAACTGCTTGCCGACGTTATCGTAGACTAGAGAAATTTTCCCGTTTTTGCCGTCCTTAATAACGTCAACCGTACTGTACAAAAATTGCAGAGGGTTCATTTCGCAATTTACCTTTCAAATTTAAGTGTTATAATTTCAATCAAAGTTAAGGTGATTTAAAATGCACGAAAAAGACACTGAAGAGCTTGTAGAGGAGTTAAAAATTTCGCCGAGCATAAAAAAATTTATAAAGCAGAATCAAGACGAATTTAAAGTGCCGCTGTACCAATATCTGAATCAGCTTTTGGCAGAACGAAATTTGTCGAAGAGTGACTTGGTTGAAAAAATTAATTCCGACGACAAGCATATTTATCATATTCTTTCCGGCTTAAGAAATCCTTCACGCAAAAAACTTTTGACAATCGCCCGCGCGTTGGAATTGGATTTGGACGAAACAAATTACCTTCTGCGCTACGGCGGCTTTGCAATTTTATACGTGCGCGATGTTTGGGACTCAATTATAATACGTGCGATTGAAAAGAATTTGACGATTATGGAGACGAATCATATTTTACACCAGCTGAATCAGCCGTTGCTAAATGCTTATCACAAAGATGACGCCGTGTAAAGGTAGACGAAATGCAAACAAGGTAACGAAATGCAAAAATACTTGGACAAACTTTTTAAAGCCGTTAAGCAAGACGGCGCATTTTTTTTCATAGCGGCAATTTTAAACCTGCCGATAATGTTTCAAGCATTCGCAGGCAATAAAGATTTTTTACCGAGCGTCGACAAAATTTTCCTGCACGTCAAGTACTTTTGGTGCGGCGCATTTTTAATCCTGCTTATGACGCTGGCAATGCATTTTTTATTGGCAAAGAAAAAGCCGCTGAAAAAACTTTTGCAACGGGTTTTAACGGCGGTATTCGCGGTACTTTTCGCGGCAGAAACTTTTTACCTGCTGAAATTTAATCGCGCCTTTGACGCAAGCGCCGTTGAAATTTTTGTGGAAAATTTATTTGCGCCGGAAGTTTTAATCGGCGTGGCGTTTTTCGTAATCCTGCTTTTAATCGGCATTGAGGATATGCAAAAAAGTTTTAAGTCAATGCCGGCAAAAAAGGTTAAGCGGTTGACCTACGCGCTGATTTTAATTTCACTCTGCGCGATATTTTTTTGGCTTGAATTTTTATTCGCGTGACGGCGGCAAAAAAAATTTTTTTAAGACTCTTAATAAATTTTTAATCTGCGCGTATAATAGGTACAAAAAGATTTTGAAAGGATTGATAAAAATGACAGTCGAACAAGAATTAAGCGGCATTGACTTCTCAAGATTCAGCAAAGTGCAAGACAGCCTTTTGGCACGAATTAACAACCTCCGCGCTATGAAAAATTTGAAAAATGATTTTATGCGTAACAACGAAGTGATGAGCGATGAAGAGCTTGAAGAAGTTGCGGCGGCAGGTAATCCCAATGTACAAAAAAATAACTACCCGACTAAAAATGACTACCCGCCCAAACTTAAATAAGCCGCGTGAAAGAACGTCGATGAAGTGAAAACTTTGTCGGCGTTTTTTTTATTTGCCAAATACGCGGCGTGAAGTTTTCAGCGTTGCAAGTTGCACTTTTGTGAATGGTGAAAATTTTCATAAGTCCAAAATTTTCTCTTGATTTTACAAAATAATTGCGCTAATATTCCTACTTGATATTATCGGATTGTTTACTTTTTGTGTTTTTTTAGAAGGAGTGAATTTCATGAGCGATGCGAAAAAGACGGCGGAGCTGGATTTGCAGGCAATCATAAAGAAAGCCGAATCGCAAACAGATTTTCCGCAAGTTTCGTTGGACGAATTTACACCGCCCACTTATGAAGAATGGAAACAGGCGTGTATCGAACTTTTGAAAGGTGCGCCCTTTGAAAAGAAGATGTACACCAAGACGTACGAAGGCATTACATTCGAGCCGATGTACTTCCGTGCAACGACAGAAGAAATTTTGCCGAAAAATTCTTATCCCGGTATGGGTGACTTTCTGCGCGGCGCGACGGCTAACGGCTACGTCAACAATGCGTGGGGAATTGCTCAACCTTGTGATGAAACAATGCCGGCTGAAAACAATGAACTTCTTAAGCACGAAATTGACAAGGGCTCAAGCATTTACAACGTGAAACTTGACTCGGCAACACGTGATGCACTCGACGCGCGTCAAGGCGAAAAAGTCGGCGACAACGGCGTAAGCTTAACTACCTTAGGCGACGTTGAAGCGTTGCTTAACGGCTTGAAACTTGACCAATATCCGCTGTACATTTACGCCGGTGAAAGTGCGGCGCCGATTATGGCGTTAATCATTGCGGCGGTTAAGAAAAACGGCGGCGACGTTTCAAAACTGCGCGGCGTTATCGGTGCTGACCCCATTGGCGCGTTGACACTGAAAGGCAAGTTGGATCAATCGCTTGACAAGATTTTTGACGAACAGGCGGCGCTTGCAAAATTCGCAGTCAAAAATTGTCCCGGCGTAAAAACCTTCATGGTACGCAGTGACGTTTACTCGAACGGTGGCGCGAATGACATTCAAGAGCTTGCGTACTCACTTGCAACGGCGGTAACCTATCTGCGCGCTATGCTTGACAGAGGTTTAACCATTGACGATGCGGCGGAACAAATTATGTTCGGCGTATCAATGGGCGCAAACTTCTTTATGCAGATTTCAAAACTGCGTGCCATTCGTCCGATTTGGGCGCAGATTGTTAAGGCATTCGGCGGCAGTGAAGAAGTTCAACATATTCACCTGCATGCACGTCCGGCGAAATTCTTCATGACGGTTTATGATCCGTATGTAAACTTACTGCGCGGCGCGTCACAACTTTTCAGTGCCATTGCAGGCGGCGTTGAGTCCTACGAAAATTCCGCATTTGATGAACCGATTAGAAAAGGCGACGAGTTCAGCAGACGTATTGCGCGTAACATGCAAATTATTCTGCGCGAAGAATTTGGGCTTGTGCAACCTATTGACCCGGCAGGCGGCAGTTGGGCTGTCGAGACTTTGACTAAGCAGATTAAAGAAAAAGTTTGGACGGAATTTCAAGCAGTCGAAGGCAAAGGCGGTATCGTGGCGGCGCTTAAGGAAGGCTATCCGCAGGCGCAAATTGACGCCGTACTTGCCGCAAGATTAAAGGCAGTTATGGGACGCCGTGACAGAATCGTCGGTACGAATATGTATCCGAATATGCTTGAGGAACGTCTCGACCCCCGCGCAGAAGATTTTGCCGAAAATAAAAAAGTTCGCGCGGCGGCGATTGAAGATTATCTCGGCAAGGTTGACGCGGCGGCAGTTAAAGACGCGTTGGCAAAAGTTGACGCAGGTAATTTTGAAACGGTTATCGACGCGGCGGCTAAAGGTGCTACCATTGCAGACCTGCGCGGCGCTCTCGGTACCGGCGCAAGTGACGAAGTTAAAACCATTGTCCCGCACCGTCTTGCCGAAAAATTTGAGAAACTTCGTGAGGCTACGGAAAAATTCAAGGCGGAGAAGAATGACAACGTTAAAATCTTCCTTGCCAATATGGGACCCACTCCGCAACACAAAGCCCGCGCAGATTTCACCACCAGCTTTTTACAAGTCGGCGCGTTTGAAGTTTTGGGCAATAACGGCTTTGAAACGGTTGACGACGCGGCTAAGGCGGCGAAAGAGTCCGGCGCCGATGCAGTTGTAATTTGCTCAACCGACGCAACGTACCCTGACATTGTTCCCGCGCTTGCACCGAAACTTCATGAAGTCCTGCCCAATGCGACGGTTTACCTTGCAGGTACGGCACCGGAAGAATTGGTAGAAACGTACAAAAACGCAGGAATTGACGACTACATTAATATTCGCTCGAATTGCTATCAGACCCTGACGGCAATGCAGAAAAAGAAAGGGATTAGGGATTAGGGGCTAGGGGCTAGGAATTAGTAGTACTAACCCCTAAATCCTAAATTCTAACTCCTAAATTCCTAAGAAGGAGGAATTTTAGTGGCAAATTACACCAATCCTGACTTTACGCAAATGAATCTCGGCGACGCGCCGCAGGTTGACGAAGCGACGTGGAAAAAAGAATTTGAAAAGAAGGCGGCGGCAGATTACGACAGCTTTATTGAACGCACAATGGAGCATGTCCCCGTTAAGCCGCTTTACTCTCATGACGAATATGCGCATATGAATCACCTTGACTTTGCAAGCGGCATTCCTCCCTGCCTTCGCGGACCGTACTCAACCATGTACGTATTTCGTCCTTGGACTGTTCGCCAATACGCGGGCTTTTCTACCGCCGAAGAATCCAACGCCTTCTATCGCCGTAACCTTGCCGCAGGACAAAAAGGCTTGTCGATAGCATTTGACCTTCCCACTCATCGCGGCTATGACGCTGATAACCCCCGCGTTTTCGGTGACGTCGGTAAAGCCGGCGTTTCCGTCTGCTCCATGCTTGATATGAACATTCTTTTCAGCGGCATTCCGCTTGACCAAATGTCTGTATCAATGACAATGAACGGCGCTGTACTTCCTATCCTCGCATTCTTCATTCAGTCCGGCATTGAACAGGGCGTAGATAAATCAATTCTCAACGGCACGATTCAAAATGACATTCTCAAAGAATTTATGGTACGCAACACGTACATTTATCCGCCTGATATGTCAATGAGAATTATCGGCGATATCTTTGAGTATACGACTAAATATATGCCGAAGTTCAACTCCATTTCAATCAGCGGTTACCATATGCAAGAGGCGGGCGCTCCTGCAGATATCGAACTTGGTTACACGTTGGCTGACGGTCTTGAATACATTCGTACCGGTATCAACGCCGGTTTGAAGGTTGACGCCTTTGCTAAGCGTTTGAGTTTCTTCTGGGCTATCGGCAAAAACTACTTTATGGAAGTTGCAAAAATGCGTGCGGCTCGCGTACTTTGGGCGAAGATTGTCAAGCAAATGGGCGGCACGCAACCGAAGTCAATGGCTCTTCGTACTCACTGCCAAACTTCCGGCTGGTCGCTTACCGCGCAGGATCCCTTCAACAACGTTGCACGTACGCTTATGGAAGCTATGGGCGCGGCACTCGGTCACACGCAGTCCCTTCATACAAATGCGCTTGATGAAGCTATAGCACTGCCTACTGACTTCAGCGCACGCATTGCACGTAACACCCAGCTTTATATTCAAGATGAAACGTCGGTATGTAAGATTATCGATCCTTGGGGCGGCTCCTACTACGTCGAGGCGCTTACTAATGAAATTATTCGTCGCGCTTGGGCTCAC